>CAYGNU010000196.1:0-8122 GCA_964351175.1 uncultured Roseivirgaceae bacterium
TAAAGTTTAAGTAAGATTTGAATAAATAACATAAGTAATAACAATACGTAAAAGAATTATGGTTGACGTTAAAAGGATACAAGAAGGTAGTTATGATCTTATCACTATAGTGGGCGAGGTGGATGCCAGTTCTTCAATAGAATTGGACAATGCTATTTCGGAAGCTATACAAAGTGGAAAGAAGGCCTTTTTGGTTGATTGTACTTCATTAGAATACATTTCTTCTGCGGGTTTAGGGGTTTTTATGTCCTACATAGAAGATTTTAAGAAAAATGATATTCAAATTGTTCTATTTGGGATGAATGAAAAAGTGCGTAACGTTTTCGAAATTTTAGGTTTAGATCAATTACTTACTATTAGAGGAGACAAGGAAGAGGCGAAATCGGCACTGTAAGATGAAATATAGCTACAAGGTACCATGTAAAAAAGAAAAGCTTCGGGACATCCGAAGTTTTGTAAAGGAGATTTTGGACAAGCACGGATTGTCTGAAATTGATGCTAGTACACTTGTTTTAGCTATAGATGAAGTATGTGCCAACTTGATCATACACGCTCATCAATGCAATGCTAAGGATTCTATTGAATTGCAAATAGCAGTAAATAAGAATGATGGGATTGTATTTGATATTATAGACAAGGCCGAAATTTTTGATATTGGTAATTATAAAGAGCCGAAACTAGAAGACATAATAAAGAAACAAAGAAAAGGTGGTTTGGGTCTTATTTTAGTTAAACGCATAATGGATGATATTGAAATCATTCATGAATCTTCCAACAACATATGCCGTCTCACAAAAAAGATCAATGTAATCTAAAGCTCCTCAATCTTATATTTTTAAGCTTAAAATCATTAAAATTGCAAGGTTTTTAAGGAAATGGCGTTGGTATGTTGAAAAAACTTCTCTTTCTTTTTTTAATATTTTCAGGTTGTAAATCTGTATCTGTTATTGATTCAAATAATCATGCTGAAGTAGACCAAGTACTTTTCAGTGTTAATGGTGAAGATATTCCTGCCAAGGAGTTTGAATACGTTTATAAAAAGAACAACATCAATAATGATAGTGCTTTCACTGAATCCGATATCAAGGAATATTTGGACTTGTACATCAACTTCAAATTAAAAATTCAGGAGGCTAAATCTAGAGGAATGGATACCTCAAAAGCCTTTATCGATGAATTCAATACCTATCAGGAGCAGCTTAAAAAGCCTTATTTAACGGAAAGCAAAGTTACAGAACGACTTGTACAAGAAGCCTACTACCGTTTTAAAGAGGAGATAAGGGCGTCTCATATTTTAATAAATATTGAAGAAGATACTTTAGAGGCTTACAATAAAGTACTCGATATCAAAAAGCAATTAAGTCAAGGAGCTTCATTTGAGACACTTGCTAAGGAATATTCACAAGACCCATCTGTGAAGGTGAATGGCGGAGATTTGGGTTATTTTACATCATTCCAAATGGTTTATCCTTTTGAATCTGCTGCGTATAATACGAATGTAGGTGAAGTCTCAGCTCCTGCTAGGACTAAATTTGGTTATCATTTGATAAAAGTAAAAGATAGAAGACCTGCTAATGGTAAAGTGCAGGTGGCACATATAATGCTTAGATCGATGTCAGATACGACAGCCGTTAGGAACAAAATTTTTGAAATTTACGAACAGGCAAAAGGTGGGGTTGAGTGGAACGAACTTGTCAAGCTTTACTCCGAAGATATTAATAGTAGAAACACCAATGGTGTTCTACGAGCTTTTAATATTGGCCAAATGCCTTTGCCATTCCAAGAGGCATCTTTTGCTTTGATTGAACCCGGAGAGATTTCTGACCCAGTTCAGACACAATATGGCTGGCACATTATCAAGTTAATAAAAAAGGAACCTATTGAGTCTTTTGATCAAATGGAAGCGAGCATAAGAACTAGAATAAGCAGAGATTCACGTGCTCAACTAAATGAAATTGCGCTGGTAAACAGGCTGAAGAAAGAGAACGGATTTAGAGAAAATATAGAGAACAAGAGACTTTTCCTATCAATAACTGACAGCACATTGCTCGAAGGTAAGTGGCAATATAAATCTACTACTAAGGATAATCTAGAGCTGTTCAGAATAGCAAATGTTGGATATAATGTTAAGGAATTTGCCAACTACATTCTTAAAAATCAAAAACGAACTGGCCTGAATTTGGAACAATATACCTCAGAGTTATATAATGATTTTCAAAAGAGTTCAATCATTACCTATGAAGAAGATCATCTGACAGAAAAGTACTTTGATTATAAAATGATTGTAAAAGAATACCGTGAAGGCATTTTATTATTCAACCTCATGGAGGATGAAGTTTGGAATAAGGCAGTTGAAGATTCCGTTGGCCTCGAATATTTTTACCAATCAAACAAAGAAGAATATAGATGGAAGGAGAGAGTAAGTGCATCGATTTATTCAGCAGATGAAAAGATATTGAACGAATTGTCTCAAGCCATTGAGAAGGGTGATAGTCTGTTTTTAACAAAACAAAGTTTGTACAAGAAGTATAATTCTGGATCAAGTCTAACTTTACAGTCAGAAACAGGTATTTTTGAACGTGGAGTTAAAGAAGTTTTGGACTTAGCGGAGTGGAAAGTTGGAATGCAGAAACTGGAATTTGGTGGCAAGCAACATTTGATTTGGATCAAAGAGATTATACAACCGCAAATAAAAACGCTGCAAGAAACAAAAGGTGCTGTAATATCTGATTACCAGGAGGCTTTAGAAAAAAACTGGTTAACAGAATTAAAGGAAAAATATAGCGTTTCTTTGAATGAAGAAGTACTTAAAAATGTTTATGAATCACTTCAAAAATAGTAAAGCATACGTAGCCATATTATTCCTGATATTGTCTTCATGTGATCTTATTAAGATGAAGGAAGATCAGACTCAGGAGGTTGTTAAGGCTAATCCTGTGGCTAGAGTAGGTGATCAATATCTATACCCTGAAGATCTTGAAGGAATAGCAACCTCTGGTATGTCAATTGAAGACAGCACCGAAAGAACAATGCGTTTTGTGAACAATTGGATTCGGAAACAGCTCTTGATAGGTGAAGCAGCCTCCAAGATTGAATTTGATGAAGCTGAAATAGAACGGAAAATATTGGATTACAGATATAGTTTGATGGGCTATGAATACCAATCCTATTTCATAAATCAAAACCTAAACATGGATGTTGATGATGCCGAAATAGATACCTACTACAAAGAGAATGTTGATAATTTTATTTTGAAACAAAATATTATTAGAGGAAAGTTTATTAAGCTTCCTAATGGTGCTCCTAAAATTGATAGGGTAAAAACACTTTTAAACTCAACCAAAGAAGAAAATATTGAAGAGCTGAATTCTTATGCCTTAAGTTTTGCAGCTACCTACCAGCTTAATGATTCTGTCTGGATGGTATTTGATGAGGTAGTGAAAAATTCTCCTTTAGCTGAAATTCCAAATAAAGTACAATTTTTGCAATCTAATAGGTATATAGAAACTGCAGACTTACAATTCAGGTATTATCTTAAGATTTTAGAATACCGTATTTCGGATAATACATCTCCATTGGAATTTGTGAAGGAAGATATTAAGAACATAATAATTAATAAGCGGAAGGTGCAGTTGGCACGTCAGCTGGAAGAAGACGTATATGAGCGAGCAACAAAAAACAAAGAATTTGAAATCTACTAAGAGTATAATCACCTTAATGGTGATCTTTTTCTTTTCACAAACACAATCCTTTGCCCAGGATCAAAAAGTAGTTGTTGATGAAATTATCAGCAAAGTAGATAATTATATTGTCCTTAAATCAGACTTGGAGAGAGCCTATTTGAGCTATTTAGCCAATGGTAATACTGCAAACACAGGAGCAAAATGTAGAATGTTAGCACAACTTATTAGTGGTAAGTTAATGGTTGCTAAAGCCGAAATTGACTCGGTGGTAGTATCTGAAGAAGAGGTTGATGGTAATCTCGACAGAAGAATGCAACTTATTTTGTCTCAATATGGTGGATCAGAAGAACAGTTAGAGCAGTACTATGGCAAGACAATAGAACAAATTCAAAATGACATTCGTGATGACATAAAAGAGCAGCTGGTAGTTCAGCGAATGCAGGATGAAATCATTAAGAATGTGAAGGTTACCCCATCAGAAGTAAGAAAATTTTATAATAAGATTCCTTCAGATAGTTTGCCCTACTTTTCAACTGAGGTAGAGGTAGGTCAAATAGTAAAAATACCAACTACTAGTGCACAGCGAAAAAATGAACTGAAGCTGAAGCTTAGTAAAATCAGAGATAGGATTATAGCAGGAGAAAATTTTGAGACACTTGCCAAGGAGTTTTCACAAGGACCTAGCGCGAAGTATGGAGGTAATTTGGGTTTTGCTCAACGAGGTACCATGGCGCCACAGTTTGAAGCCAATTCTTTAAAACTTAAGCCTAATGAAATCAGTCAACCATTTGAAACTGACTTCGGTATCCATGTCGTGCAGCTGCTGGAAAGGAGAGGTAATGAGTATAATTCTAGGCACATCATCTTAATACCAGATCCAAGTGAAGATGATATTCAGCGCACTAAAAACTCTCTTGACAGTGTAAGGAGTTTGATTTTAGAGGATAGCATCTCATTTCAAAAGGTGGCAAAGGACTATTCGGATGATAAGTATAGCGCAGGTAGTGGAGGGTTTTTTACCGATGAGACTGGTGGGCCAAGAGTTTCGGTGGAAGATTTAGATCCAGTAATATTCTTTACCATTGATAGTATGGAAGTTGGCAATATTAGTAACCCGATTACTTATCGCCAAGATGACGGAAAAGAAGCAGTAAGAATTCTATATTACAAATCAAAAATTAGACCTCATCAGGCTAACTTAAAGGATGATTGGCAGAAGATTCAATCAGCAACACTCAATGAAAAGAAATCCAGAATACTAGCTGAGTGGTTTGATAAAGCACGCGAAGACGTTTTTATTAGTATTGATAAGGAATATGACTACTGTCAAATACTTAAATGATCAATCAATTATTGCCTGTTGAATAACACTACAAAATACTTTTAGATATATGAAGAACTTTAGTAATGACGTAGAAGCAGCTGATGGACTTTTTGAGGCATATAACACCTTAAAAGGTGAAATTTCTAAAATAGTAGTGGGGCAAGATGACGTTGTTCGCTTATTGCTAACTTCAGTTTTTTGTCAGGGCCATTGCTTATTAGTTGGTGTTCCTGGTCTTGCCAAGACGTTGCTAATAAAAACTATGGCTTCAGCACTTCACCTTAATTTCAACAGAATTCAGTTTACTCCAGATTTGATGCCTTCTGATATTATAGGAGCTGAAACCTTAGATAAAGACAGAAATTTTAAATTTATAAAAGGGCCTGTATTTGCTAACATAATTTTAGCAGACGAGATAAATAGAACACCACCTAAAACTCAGGCAGCATTGCTTGAATCTATGCAAGAGTACTCAGTAACTACAGGTGGCCATAATTATCCTATAGAAAAACCTTTCTTTGTATTAGCTACTCAAAATCCTATTGAGCAAGAGGGAACTTATCCGCTACCGGAAGCACAGTTGGATAGGTTTATGTTCAATGTACTTCTTGATTATCCAGAGTATCAACAAGAGCTTGATATTGTAAAAAATACAACGAATGACGAACAAGTTGAAGTGAAACCTGTGTTGACTGGTGAAGAGATCATTTACTTTCAACATTTAGTGCGCAAAGTACCTATTGCTGATAATGTAGTTGAGTATGCGGTTGACTTAGTTCATAAAACGCGTCCGAATACAGAAAGAGCATCTCAGGTTGCTAATGATTATCTAGAATGGGGGGCCGGGCCTAGAGCTTCTCAGTTTTTGGTTGTTGGCGCAAAGTGTAATGCTTTGCTGAATGGAAAGTACTCTCCTGATATTGAAGACGTTCAAGCAGTGGCCAAACCTACATTACGCCATAGGCTGGTTAGAAACTTTAAGGCCGAAGCAGAAGGTATGACTATCGATAAGATTATAGATGCACTAATTTAATTGGCAATATTGTCTGTTATTGTCAAGATATTTCCTGCGAGTTGCGTTTCGTAAATCCTTAGATTATATCTGGCTGGACCGCTTGTCGGTTGTCCGCTAGGAAACTGAAAAATAGATCCACAAAATGGATCCTGCATATAAATGGTTGATGTATGGATTTCTACATTGGCACTAGCACTACTTGGCTCATATGTACAGGTTCTCTCAAAGGCAATATAACTAGAGGAGGTTTCTCGATATAATATTAGTCCTCTTAACCCTCCACTGTTTATATAAATAGAAGTACCATCCCTATTTATATTTCTATATTCCGGTAAACTTAGGTTTATAACAACATCTTGAAAATCAGCAATTGGAATTTGGTCTCCTTGAAAGTTATCGTCACAAGAGCTGAAGAATAATAAAACAATCCAGATAAAATTGTTTATTTTATTCATAAGTATAAAACCCTTGACCGGCTTTTCTTCCATGATGTCCCGCATCTACTTTCTGCTGCTGAATCCTGCTAGGTCGAAACTTTGAGTCTTGATGGAACGCATTAAACATTGAGGTAGTAACAGAAAAATTAGTGTCTACACCTATTAAATCCATAAGCTCGAAAGGACCCATTTTAAAACCAGATGCTCTTATCAAATTATCAATGGTTTTGAAATCAGCTACGCCTTCTTCTGCTATTTTAAGACTCTCTACATAAAAATGTCGAGCTACTCTATTCACTATAAATCCAGGTGAATCTTTTGCAGATACAGGAGTCTTACCAAGTTTTAAAGCTAACTCCGTTGTTAATTTTGCAACACCCTCATCAGTAGCTACTCCAGATATTACTTCAACTAGTTTCATTATATGAGCTGGATTAAAAAAGTGCATGCCCACAAGATTTTGAGGTCGGTTAAGGGCTGCTGCAATTTGAGTTATAGGAATAGATGATGTGTTGGTTGCTAAGATTGTACTTTCAGAATTAATTTCTTCCAGTTGCCTGAAAATGGAATGTTTTACTTCCAGTCTTTCTACAACTGCTTCAATTATAAAGTCGGCTTTAAGATTGTTGATGTCTTTTTCAAGAACAATATTATCAAGTGTTTGGCTTTTTAGAATTTCAGTGATTTTACCTTTTTCAATACCCTTGTCAAGGTTCTTAATAATAGCTTTATGGGCCTTATTTAGTGTTTCGCTATCAATGTCAAAAAGTAAAGTCTTAATATTTGCCATTGCGGCAAGTTGAGCTATACCAAGACCCATGGTGCCTGCACCAATTACTGCCAAAGTCTTTATATCATCAATCTTTTTTATCACAATCCCGTTTTAAACTGACTTAAGAAGCGAACGTCATTTTCTGTATATAAACGCAAATCATTCACCTGATATTTCAATTGGGCAATTCTTTCAAGACCCATGCCAAAGGCAAATCCAGTATATTTTTCTGAATCAATACCGCAGTTTTCTAAAACATTAGGATCAACCATTCCTGATCCAGCAATTTCTACCCAGCCAGTATATTTACATAGTTGACATCCATCACCTTTACATATCTGGCAAGATATATCTACTTCTGCGCTTGGCTCTGTAAATGGGAAGTATGACGGTCTAAATCTGATTTGAGTTTCTTTGCCAAACATCTCTTTGGCAAAATGATAAATGGTTTGTTTAAGATCAACAAAGCTTACATTTTCAGCTACGTATAGGCCTTCTACCTGATGGAACACGCAATGTGCTCTTGCAGAAATTGCTTCATTTCTAAATACTCTACCAGGCATTATAGATCTAAATGGTGGTGTTCCACTTTTCATTAACCGAGCTTGTACATTGGAAGTATGTGTTCTAAGCAACATATCTGGATTCCTTTCTATAAAGAAAGTGTCTTGCATTTCCCTAGCAGGGTGATTTTCAGGAAAATTTAGCGCTGTAAAATTATGCCAATCATCTTCTATCTCAGGACCATCAGAAACATTAAAACCAATTCTTTCAAAAATCTCAATAATTTGAGCCCTAATAATGGTCAATGGATGTAAGCTTCCTATTTCTCCTCCAGGGGGAGGTAAAGTAAGATCAACATGTTCCTGACTTCCAGATTCACTAGTAGAG
>CAYGNU010000197.1:0-7978 GCA_964351175.1 uncultured Roseivirgaceae bacterium
ATGAGTAATACAAGAAACAAACCTCCCAATCCTCCGATGACACTTAAGAATACTGATTCGAAAAGAAACTGAAAAAGAATAAAGTAATTCTGAGCTCCTAATGATTTTTGAACACCAATAATAGATGTTCTTTCTTTAACAGAAACGAACATTATATTCGCTATTCCAAAACCACCAACCAGAATAGAGAAGCCCCCTATTATCCAGCCAGCTATACCAAATACATCAAAAACACCTGATAAAACATTTGCTATAGCCTCAGGTCTATTAAGTGCGAAATTATTATCTTCTTTAGGTTTCAATCCTCTTCTGGTTCTCATAAAACCTGTTATCTCACCCTCTAACTCTACCAAACCTATATCAGTATCAAAGCCCTTTATCGCTATTGTCGAACCTCTTTCATTATAGCTACCTGTACCTGTTGTATACATTGTTCTAAAGGCATCGTAAGGCACAATGCAGTTGGTATCTTTGCTATCAAAACCTAAAAAGCTTTCCCCCTCCTTTTTAAGAGTACCTATTACGAAAAACTTCTTATTTCTAATCTTAATTTCTTTGCCTACAGGATTTTGTCCATTCGGGAATAAAGCCTCGGCTATATCTGAACCTATGATCGCCACATTTCTAGCACCTGCTATTTCACTAGGAGAAAAATACCTTCCTGCATCAATATCTAACTCTACTATATCTTTATACCCAAAGCTACCACCGATAAATTCTGTCTCGTAGAAACTATTATTGCCTCGCTTTAGCACAACATTGCTAGCATTAGCAAAAATTGAAATGGCCGTTTTGTTTTTGAGGTTATCTTCTAAGACTTTAAACTCATTGTAACTAGGGTTTGGTCTTTTCCAGAAATCCCACCATTTAAATTCACCATTAGCATCTGGAGTAAATGGCCATTTGCTAACATAAATAACCCCCGACCCTAAAAAATCAAAACTTTGTTTGACATTCTTCTCCAGCGAATCAACGATGGTAAAAACTGCTATAATCGCAAAAATACCTACGGTAACTCCTAGCAAGGAAAGTACTGTTCTTAAGATATTCATCTTAAGGGCATTCCAAGCGAACCTAAAACTTTCTAATATGAGTCTTGCTACTAACACAGTCGGATTATAATGCTATAAAAGTATTTTACAATAGTATCCTAAAAGTCACGGATATCTTTATCTTTGCGTCCTAATTTTAAAAACACTTTTAAAATTATTTAATACCGTAATATTAAATATGAAATTATCAGAATTCAAGTTCGATTTACCGACTGGTCTCGTAGCCTTATATCCGGCAGAAAATAGAGATGAATCTCGTTTAATGGTTTTGCACAAAAAAACGGGTCAAATAGAGCACAAAGTCTTTAAAGATGTAGTGAATTATTTCGAAGATGGCGATGTAATGGTCAATAACGACACCATGGTATTTCCAGCACGCCTATATGGTAACAAAGAAAAAACAGGTGCTAAAATTGAAGTTTTCCTTTTGAGAGAACTTAACCCAGAAATGCATCTTTGGGATGTTTTAGTTGACCCAGCAAGAAAAATCAGAGTAGGAAATAAATTATATTTTGGAGAGGGTGATCTTGTCGCGGAGGTTATTGATAATACCACTTCAAGAGGCAGAACTATCAGATTCTTATTTGATGGAACAGATGAAGAGTTTTACAATACCATTGATAGCTTAGGAGAAACTCCACTTCCAAAATACATTAAAAGAGAAGCTGAACCAGACGATAAAGAGCGTTTTCAAACGATATATGCTAAAGCAAAAGGTGCGGTTGCCGCTCCTACAGCAGGTCTTCACTTTACACCACAATTGCTTAAAAGACTAGAAATTCAAGGTGTAGACATGGCAAGCATTACGCTTCACATTGGTTTAGGGACTTTTAGACCAGTAGATGTTGAAGATTTGACAAAGCATAAAATGGACTCGGAAAATTTTGAGGTAAATCAAAAGACTGTGGACATTGTAAACAACGCAATTGACAAGAAAAAGAAGGTATGTGCGATTGGTACCACTACTATGCGTTCTCTAGAATCTGCAGTGTCTGCAAGTGATAGATTAAAACCAAAAGGTGGTTGGACAGATAAGTTTATCTTCCCTCCTTATGAGTTCAAAATCTGTAGTGCAATGATCACAAACTTCCATATGCCAGAATCTACTTTATTGATGATGGCTTGTGCTTTTGGAGGTTATGATTTAGTAAGAGAAGCTTATGAAGTTGCCAAGAAAGAAAAATATAGATTCTTAACTTATGGAGATGCGATGTTGATCGTATAATTCTAATAAAGAATAAAATGACTTGAAGCCATCGTATTTAAATGCGATGGCTTTATTTTTAGCTAAATTTTAATGCAATGAAAGAGTACGCCATAATAGTGGCTGGTGGTAAGGGCACCAGAATGAATAATGTTACATCTAAACAGTTTATTGAAGTCGCAGGGCTCCCAATCTTAATGCATACCATTAAGGCTTTTATTGACTATTCCTCTGATGTACAAATTATTTTAGTACTTCCGCCTGACGAGTTAGAAATTTGGAAAGAGCTATGCTCGAAATTTAATTTCAATGTACCATTAACTATAGCCAGTGGTGGTGATTCCAGATTTCAATCGGTTAGAAATGGGCTATCTAAAATATCTGAGAACACCGGTCTGGTAGCTATACATGATGGTGTTAGGCCGTTGGTAGGCAAGGATATTATAGGAGCTTCTTATCATTTAGCAGCAGTGCATAAAAGTGCTGTTGCCGCAGTACGGTTGAAAGAATCCATAAGGATCACTAACCAAGATACTACCAAAGCTGTAGACCGCTCAGACTATAGATTGATACAGACTCCGCAAACTTTTGATGTTAACATGATAAAGGCTGCTTATGAAATCAAAGAAGAGGCAAGCTTAACTGATGATGCTAGTGTTGCTGAGAGAGCAGGTCATAAAATCTCTCTATTCGAGGGTAGCTATTCCAATATAAAAATAACAACCCCTGAAGATTTGATAATTGCTGAAGCGTTAATGAAGTAACAAAAAAAACCATCCTCTAAATAGTGGATGGTTTTAAATTTCTTTAATACTCATCTTCATTAAAGAAGAAGTCTTCTTTTGTCGGATAATCCGGCCAAATCTCTTCGATATTTTCGAAAGGCTGTCCATCATCTTCCAATTCCTGAAGGTTTTCTACAACCTCAAGAGGTGCTCCGGTACGAATAGAAAAATCTATCAATTCGTCTTTACTCGCGGGCCATGGTGCATCTTCAAGATACGATGCTAATTCTAGTGTCCAGTACATAGTATAATCCTCCTATGATTTTGCCTTTAAAAATTTGTGCAAAAGTAAAATTTTAAAGAACAAATCAAACTTTTAATTCATTTATTTCAACTTCTCATTTTATTTATTATTGCCAGCAACGCGATGAGTTTTTAAAATGTTTTAAAAAATCAATTTTTTATATCAATAATATTTCATCTACATTGAAGCAATCCGTATCAAAAGAATAAATTTGTTTGACAATTACAAGTATATCAACTGAATTATGAGTGACGAGAAAATAATATTTTCAATGGCCGGGGTAAATAAGACCTACCCACCGAGTAAACAAGTATTAAAAAATATCTACCTATCCTTCTTCTATGGCGCTAAAATTGGAGTTTTAGGACTTAACGGATCTGGTAAATCTTCTCTTTTGAGAATTATAGCAGGTATTGATACTAACTATCAAGGAGAGGTGGTTTTTGATGGCAGCTACTCTATTGGCTTATTGGAGCAAGAACCCCAGTTGGATAAAACTAAAACGGTAAAAGAAGTTGTAGAAGAGGGTGCAGCTGCAACGGTAGCCCTTCTAAAAGAGTTTGAAGAAATCAATGAGATGTTTGCTGACCCTGACATTTTGGAGAATCCAGATAAAATGGAGAAGCTTATTGAAAAACAAGGAGAAGTTCAGGAGAAGCTTGACCATTTAAATGCATGGGAGTTAGACAGTAAGCTCGAAAGGGCTATGGATGCCTTAAGAACACCTCCTGGTGACGCTAAAATTGAACACCTATCTGGTGGTGAGAAAAGAAGAGTCGCTCTATGTCGTTTATTACTTCAAGAACCAGATGTGCTTTTATTAGATGAACCTACCAACCACTTGGATGCTGAGTCAGTACATTGGCTAGAACAACACTTAAGGCAATATGCAGGAACTGTAATAGCAGTAACTCACGATAGATATTTCCTTGATAATGTTGCTGGCTGGATTCTAGAATTGGATCGTGGAGAAGGTATTCCTTGGAAAGGCAACTACTCTTCATGGTTAGATCAAAAGCAAAATCGACTAGCGAAAGAGGAAAAGACAGAATCTAAAAGACAAAAGACATTACAGCGTGAGCTGGAATGGGCTAAAATGTCTCCAAAAGGAAGACATGCTAAAGCTAAAGCTCGTTTGAGTGCATATGACAAACTACTGTCTCAGGAGACGAAAGAAAGAGAAGATAAATTGGAGCTTTACATCCCAGCCGGACCAAGGCTTGGTGATAAAGTAATTGAGGCTCATGGAGTTGCTAAGGCATTTGGCGATAAACTACTTTATGAGAATCTTGAATTCAACCTTCCAAAAGCAGGAATTGTAGGTATTATTGGACCCAACGGTGCTGGTAAAACCACATTATTCAAAATGATCACCGGTCAACTCAAACCAGATGCAGGTACTTTTGAAGTTGGTCCTACAGTCGAGATTGCTTATGTAGATCAGGAGCATGATAACCTAAATCCAAACCACAGTGTTTGGGAGGCAATATCTGGTGGAAATGAAGTTATAGAATTAGGTGGTAAGCAAATGAATAGCCGTGCTTATGTAAGTAAATTTAACTTCAATGGATCAGAACAACAGAAAAAGGTAAGTGAACTATCTGGTGGTATGCGTGGCAGGCTCCATTTGGCCATGGCCTTAAAACAAGGTGCCAACCTCCTACTATTAGATGAGCCTACTAATGATCTTGATGTAAACACTCTAAGAGCCCTGGAAGAAGGCTTGGAAAACTTTGGAGGTTGTGCCGTAATCATTAGTCACGATAGGTGGTTCTTGGATAGAGTATGTACACATATTCTTGCATTTGAAGGTGATTCTCAAGTGATTTGGTACGATGGTAACTTTACCGAGTATGAAGAGAACCGCAAGCAGAGATTGGGTGACGCAGCACCAAAAAGAATCAAATACAAAAAACTAGCTTAGCCTGTAGAGCCTATGTGCGGCATAACAGGTATCTACGCTTTTAATATGGTCGGTCGCATTAGCATGGTAAACGCTGCTAATGCGACCGCTGCCTTATCCAGCCGTGGTCCTGATTTTCAGGATATTTACAATGATGACAAGGTTGCTTTAGGACATAGGCGCTTAAGTATCATTGACCCAACCCCTGAGGGGCATCAGCCGATGTGGGATTTAGGCAGAAGGTATTGTATCGTCTTTAATGGCGAAATTTATAATTACAAGGAACTAAGAAGGGAGCTGATTAGTGATGGAGTAAAGTTTCAATCCGAAACTGATACTGAAGTCCTTCTAAACTTATATATCAAAGAGGGTAAATCATGCTTACAAAAGCTGAATGGTTTCTTCGCTTTTGCCATTTACGACTTTGAGGACAAGAGCCTCTTTATCGCCAGAGACAGATTAGGCATTAAGCCTTTATATTTCATGATTGATGATGATAGGTTGCTATTTGCATCAGAAATGAAGTCTATCATTCAATATGGTATTAAAAAAGAAATTGATCATACAGCACTGTACACCTACCTTCAGCTCAACTATATCCCTGCTCCGGCTACCATTTTTAAATCTGTAAAAAAGCTGTTACCAGGGCATTATTTACATTTAACACCTCAGGAGTTTATTAATGAGTCCTACTATGAAATACCACATGATAAAGCCAAATATACCAAACTCGATTATGAGCAGCAGAAACTAAAACTTGCTGAACTAATTGAAAATTCCGTACAAAAGCGCTTGGTAGCAGATGTACCCCTTGGATCTTTCTTAAGTGGTGGTGTTGATTCTTCAGTCATCGCTACCTTGGCGAAACGCCATAAGGAAGATTTACATACTTTTTCCATTGGGTTTAAGGATGAAAAATTCTTTGATGAGACAGAATATGCACAGTCTGTAGCCAAAAAGATTGGCAGTGAGCACACTGTTTTTTCACTCACCAACGCTGACTTGTACAAGCATGTAAATAATATTCTCGATTATATCGATGAGCCTTTTGCTGATTCTTCTGCCATAGCAGTTTACATCCTTTCGCAGGAAACAAGAAAGCATGCCACTGTTGCCTTGAGTGGTGATGGCGCAGATGAGCTCTTTGCTGGTTATAACAAACATGCTGCCTTTTTAAAGATTATCAATGGTGGTGCGGCAGCTAGTGCTGTTAAAGCACTGCAACCTTTATGGTATTTACTACCTAAGTCTAGAAATAACGGTCTGACTAATAAATTCAGGCAGCTGCATCGCTTTAGCAAAGGCATGCAAATGCGTAGTCAGGAGCGCTACTGGAGCTGGGCAGGTTATGCTTCAGAACAAGCAGCTTCTAACTTACTCAGCCAATCCAGTAGGGATCAATTAGATCAAGAACAATACAAAAAATTCAAAGCCTCACTACTCAAAGACATTCCTGATAAGGAAGCAATAAACGACCTGCTATTGACGGATGTTAAGTTGGTACTACCAGATGACATGCTAACCAAAGTGGATAGAATGAGCATGGCCAATGCACTGGAAGTACGTGTTCCGTTTTTAGATCATGAGGTGGTAGAATTTGCTTTTCAGCTACCTAATGATTCTAAGATAAATGGAGCAATCAGGAAACGCATTGTACAGGATACCTTTAAAGATATCCTTCCTGAAGAGCTGTACAACCGGCCTAAAAAAGGTTTCGAAGTGCCTTTGCTGAAATGGTTTAGAAATGAAATGCAGCATACGATCAAAAATGATTTGCTGTCCGATTCTTTTATTGAAGAACAAGGCATTTTTGATGTAAATGAAATCAAAAAACTTAAAAAGAAGCTCTTCTCATCTAACCCTGGGGATGTGCATGCCCGCATCTGGGGAATTATTGTGTTCCAGCATTGGTGGAAGAAGTATGTGAAGTAATTCACCATTACCAAGAAGGCTATTCCTTTAGACATAACTGTCATCAATGTAAGCAGTTTTAGCTTGCTAAGTGTTGAATGAGCTAGACTAAGATGATTGGCGCTTCATTATTCAACTAATTATTTAGTTTAAACTAAATAATTAGTTATGTTTATGTCGGTAATATAATTCACTTATAACATTCAATAGCCTCCTACTTTACTTTGCACTTCTACTTTTTCCACCTTATCCATCTAAGATCCAAATTGCTTCGTTTGACCTTGAAGGCAAAAGTAATATTCTGATCAAAAACAACGGATCAAAAAGTGTCAATATAAAAATTGAAAACTGGTACCTTTTACCATGGGAAGTAAAAGAAATTGACACCAATATTCTAGCCGGTGATTCTCTTCAATTTCAACTTACTATTCAAGGTAATTCTTATTTTAATCTCAATATTGGCGATCATACGCTGAAGCTATTTGCTCAGCCCAAAAGCTCTGTGACACTAATTGAAAATAACGGTAAAATAGTGTTTGACGGAGAATTAAGAGAAATAAATTTCTAGAAAAGAAGTCAATTGAATTTAGTTCCATAGAATCAGACTGGATGCCGAGGGTTAATCTTACACATACCAACAAAGGCTTTATTGAGACTATTAAGGCCAATGATTCAATTACAAAAGTACACTGGGATAATTTACTCAAGCATAAAAATGATGTGCCTCATTCTTACTATGAATTTGAAGATAAACGACTGCAATATCTAAATGCCCATTGGAAACTGAATAGCCTGATGTATAGAAAAAGGATGATGATTAAGGACGATGTGGTACCTGAAAATTTCCTGCAAAGAACCATTGGTTCTTTGGCAATGAAT
>CAYGNU010000198.1:0-7973 GCA_964351175.1 uncultured Roseivirgaceae bacterium
CTCGGTAGTTTTGGCTTATTTAGTTTCAGGAATAATTGTGCTACCTACAATGTTTAGTGTTGCAGAATTGGCTACTGCAATGCCTAAGGCTGGTGGCACTTATTATATTATAGATAGAAGCCTTGGCCCAATGATTGGTACGATTGGAGGTTTTGGTTCATGGATAGCATTGGTGCTTAAAAGTGCGTTTGCATTAATTGGGATGGGAGCTTATATCTCTATCTTTTTCGAAGTCCCTATTATTCCAATAGCTATAATTCTCACGATTGTTTTTGGGATCCTAAATGTAGTAGGCGCCAAGGAAACTACTTTTTTACAGAAAATACTGGTTGCCGCGTTGGTAACTATAATGGTGTTTTATGTTCTACAAGGCTTGTTCGCAGTATTCTCTCCAGGTTTGATAGAACAAACTAAAACAAGATTTACCCCATTTTTTATTGATGGTTATTATGGGTTCTTTGCGACCGTAGGAATGGTGTTCGTTTCCTATGCAGGATTAACAAAGGTGGCAAGTATTGCCGAGGAAGTAAAAAACCCTGATAGGAACATTCCTTTGGGGATGTTTCTCGCAATCATCACGGCTGTGTTTGTTTATGTAGTTGGTGTATTTATTATGGTATCGGTGCTTGACCCCAACGAATTTCGGGAAGACTTAACACCTGTTGCTACTGCAGGAGAAGCTTTCTTACACTGGCTCCCTGACCCAGTTGGATTGATTTTGGTAGTTGTAGCTGCTGTGGCAGCGTTTGCTTCTACAGGGAATGCTGGGATTATGTCAGCCTCACGCTACCCAATGGCAATGGCAAGAGATAAACTGATCAACGAAAAATTTGCGAAAATCGGAAAGTTAGGGACCCCTCATTGGTCCGTGCTTGGTACTGTGGTAATGATGGTTATTATTCTTCTCGCTTTTAATGTCGCTGAAGTTGCCAAGCTTGCCAGTGCTTTTCAATTATTGTTATTTGGGCTGCTTAATATTGCTGTTATAGTGATGCGGGAGAGTAAAATTAAAGAATATGATCCCGGTTTTCATTCCCCATTTTATCCTTGGCTTCAAATTGTTGGAGTCATTCTTTCCATTGTATTAATTTTTGAAATGGGAGCTCTTTCAATAATTTTCACAGTAATCGTATGTGTTTTTGGGGTTATTTGGTTTAAATATTATGCTTCAGATAAAGTAGATCGACAAGGGGCAATTTTTCATGTTCATGCCCGACTTGGTAAAAACAAAGATCATGGATTGGAAGTGGAGATGCGGGGAATATTAAAAGAAAAGGGACTTCGAAAGGAAGATCAATACGAGGAAATGATATCCAGAGCAGAGGTTTTAGATATTAATGAATCTACTAGTTATGCGAAAATCGTAGAAAAAGTATCGCATATTTTTGCTCCAAAATTGAACAAAACTAATGAAGAGCTAACAAAAATATTCAGTGAGTTTGATAAAGAACATATTATACCAATAGGTGGTGGAGTAGCTTTAAATCATTCCCGAATAGAAGGCGAAGTGCTTCCTGAAATGGTATTAGTACGAATTAAAAAGGGAATCAAAACAGAAGGCTTAGGGCACTTAAAATCTGATAAGTCAGGAAGTGATAAGCTGTATTCCATCCTGTTTTTGATAAGCTCAGAGGATGACACAGGACAACACTTGAGAATGCTGGCACATTTAGCTGAAAAGGTAGATGTACAGAACTTCATGGATCGTTGGATGAAGGCTGAAGATGAAGGTGAACTAAGAGAGATCTTACTTAGGGATGAACGCTTTATCCGTTTAGTGTTAGATAAGGAAACGAAGACTCAGCAATACATCGGGAAAATGATTAAAGACCTTAAGCTTCCCGGTCAGAGTTTAATTACCATAATTTACAGGGACGGAGAAATCAAAATCCCACATGGCGTTACAGTACTTCAGGAAGGAGATGAGCTCTCAATTATTGGCGAAAAAGACGATATAAAATCACTACAGAAGCTTACAGAATAGATAAACGATTATGTAGTTAAGAAAGCTATGACATCTTCCAGAGAAAGGAATTTCTCTTGGCTTTCTTTCATATTGCGAAGAGTATATTGCTTTTTCCCTAGCTCTTCATCACCTACAATGAGTGTATAATTAGCATTCTCCCGATTGGCATCTTTCATTTGAGCTCTCATAGATCGTCCTAGATAATCCATAGTTGCAGAAATACCGTTTTCTCTGAATTTAGTTAAGGTTGTTAATCCCCATGATCGTGCAGCATCACCTAAAGTAACAATGTAAACATCAACTGACTTAGGTTCAGCGAGTTCTATACCTAGTTCCTCACAGGCAATAAACAAGCGTTCCATTCCGGCTGCGAAGCCAACTGCAGGAGTTGGTAGACCTCCAATCTCTTCAACCAGTAAATCATAGCGACCACCACCCGCAAGAGCGTCTTGTGATCCCAAATCCGGGCTGGTAAGTTCGAACGCGGTTCGAGTGTAATAATCCATTCCTCGTACCAGCAGCGGATCGATAGTAAACTCGATATCCAATTTCTTCAAGTATTCGCATACCTGTTCAAAATGCTTGGAAGAATCCTCATTAAGATAATCACTGATTACCGGCGCATTTTTTATGAATTCCTGATCTTCCGGTTCTTTGGAGTCAAGGATTCGCATCGGGTTTTTCTCCAACCGATTTTGAGAAAGTTCGCTGAGTTTATCAAAGTTTGGTTGCAGGTAATCTTTCAGAACCGATTTATACTTCTCTCGGCTTTCGGGGTCGCCAACTGAATTGATTTTCAGATTGAAATTCTTGATCCCAATCCTTTTGTAAATCTGCATCATAAAAGCGATGCACTCCACATCTGCAACGGGATCATCGCTCCCGATAATCTCAACCCCAAATTGGTGAAACTGTCGTTGGCGACCTTTTTGGGGGCGTTCTGCTCGGAACATAGCTCCAATGTAATACAGCTTCTGAGAACCTCCTCGTTGGTCTAAATGATGCTCCACAAAAGCACGGACAACAGGAGCAGTTAACTCGGGGCGTAATACATAATTGCTGTCTCCCTTAGTAAAAGCAAAGATCTCTTTGGTAACAATATCGGATAATTGCCCAATTCCTCTTTTAATGAGTTCGGTTTGCTCAAGAATGGGAGTTCTGATCTCTTCAAAATTAAACTTAGCCGCCTCTTCATGGATAATATTCTCAATGGCTCTCCATTTTGGAGATTCGTCAGGGAGGATATCAAACATTCCAAGGTGTGTAGTGTATTTAGCTTTTGCCATTCGGGCTTAATTGCATTTATAAATTAGGTTTGCAAAGATAAGGTTCGTGTGGATGAATTTCTTTACAATAACTACCTTCTAAAGGAATAAAGAGTAAATTGTAAGAAAGCCAGTTATTGGGTTTATAAGTTTGAAGAATGAATTTTTTTGTAGCTAAAGGAGAAGCTTTTTAAAATATGTCGCTATCGCAACAGGCAGTTGGTGGGGTACTATGGGCTTCCGTTGAGAAATTTGGTGGTAAAATCATACAGTTTGTCACTACAATTATACTAGCGAGACTTTTACTGCCAGACGATTTCGGAATATTCGCATTGGTAATAATAGTGTTCGCCATAGCGAACGTACTTATCGATAGTGGTTTTAGTCAGGCGCTGATTAGGCAAGACAAGATTTCGGAAAAGGACAAGAGTACTACTTTTTATCTGAACGTACTTATATCACTTATAATTTTCGTAATAATCTGGGCAATAGCTCCTATGGTAAGTGATTTCTATGAAGAAACTATCCTTATCAATTTGATGAGATTTATGGCATTTACTCCGGTTTTTTTGTCTTTTACAATTATCCATCGGGCTTATTTCATCCATAAAATCAATTTTCGAACACAGGCTTATATAAATTTGCTAGCTTCAATTTTAAGTGGATTATTGGCGATTTATAGTGCGCTAAAAGGGCTCGGTGTTTGGGCACTTGCTGTTCAGTTTGTTTCAATTTCTCTGATATCTTCACTCCTATATTGGATAGCTAATCCATGGAAACCAATTGGCTTTATAAACTCAAATTCGTTTAAAAGATTATTTGGTTTTGGTTCAAATCTCATGCTGTCGGGACTAATAAATATAACCTTTGTACATCTTTACAAGGTAATAATTGGTAAGATTTATGAAATAGGTTTGTTAGGATTTTACGCCCAAGCAGAAAACATAAAAACTGCTGTATCTGAGAACTTGATCTCTGTGATGGCAAGAGTGAATTATACGGCTCTTTCCAAAGTAAAAGAGGATCAAGAGAGGCTTAAAGATGCATACATTAAAACATTAAAGGTTTCTTCATTCTTTATTTTTCCATCTATGATTGGTTTGATACTGATAGCAGAACCATTGGTGATGTATTTACTTGGTAGCAAATGGGCTTTCACAGTACCAATCTTACAGCTATTATCAGTTTCAGGATTAATCCATCATTTACAAGTTATAAATTTGGATATACTGAAAGTTTTAGGTCGCTCAGATTTATTTTTAAAGCTAGAGATAATTAAAAAGGTAGGAGTTACTATTGCAATAATAGTTGGGTTAAGATTTGGATTTTGGGGGCTTTTACTAGCTCAAGTTATTAGTGCATATTTATCCCTTTTTATAAATATGACTTACACATCTTCGTTAATGAACTATTTAAGGGTTCAACAATTTAAAGATATAGCGGTTGTATTTTCACTTTCAATTCCAATGGCAATAGCAGTATATGGCATCCATTTAATAGATATTTCTTCATATCCGTTAGAGCTTATTGCTTCAATACTAACTGGTATTTCGGTCTATTTTGGATTGAGTTACATAATTAAACCGAGTCCTTTTAAGGACATTATCTATTTACTTAGACCGAGATTTAGTTTTCTAAAAAAGATTAAACTATAGTCTAATGACAGAAGCAAAATTCTAAACCACGAACTATTTAGAAATCCCGTGCTTCTATAATGATTGGCTTGGCTTAAAACGGTGTAACAATTATAGCTCAATCTCCCGGATTTTTCGTGCAGGTGCTCCATAAACTACACTGTTATCTTCTATATTTTTTGTTACAACTGATCCAGCTCCTACTCTACAATTTTTCCCGACTTTCATTTGGGCAGAATTATACTTCCGGCTCCAATAAAGGTGCTTTCACCTATTTCAGTTCCGCCCAGTAGAGTAGTAGAGGGTGCGATATCACAGAAATCACCTACAAAGCTATCATGGTGAACTGAAGCTCTTGTATTTATTATACAGCCATCTCCAACTGCCACATCATTAGATAAAAAACAAAAAGGCATTATATTTATGCATTTCCCAAGTTCGATGTTATAAGATCCAACTATACACTTTAGCGAAATATCACGTAGATAAAAAATTCATCTTTTTTATCTAATAGTGTAAGTAAATCTTTTGCGTGTCCTCAGGCTCCTTCCATCAGCATATTATATATCTTTTAATATCTCTATGATTTTGTGTTGATCAGAAAAGGTTAAATCGTGGTATAAAGGTAAACATAAGATTCGTTCAGCTATTGAATCTGAAATGGGGGTATCTCCTTCAACATAATCTAAGGCAGTCAAACTTGGATAAAAGTATCGTCTTGGGAAAATATTATTGTGTTCAAGATTTTCTAAAGCCTTAAGAAGTCTTTCTTCTATATCAAATACAATTGGATAATAGGAAAAGTTGAAGTAATCGGAATCAGGGTTAATCTTTTGCATTGATAAGAAAAAAAGTTCCGAAAGGTTTTCATCATAATATTTACTCTGCTCCTTTCTCTTGGTCATTATTTCATCTATATACTTAAGGTTACATAACCCCATTGCGGCATGTATTTCTGAGTTCTTTGCATTAATACCAATTCCATTGAATTTTGCTGGGCCATCATGACCAAAATTTCTCATATACATCATTCTCTCAATTATAGCTGCTTTTTTGGCAAAAACAGCCCCCCCTTCTACAGTGTGAAAAATCTTTGTGGCATGAAAACTTGCAGTACTAACATCGCCGTATTGAAAAATAGAACGACCTTTGAAACGAGTCCCAAAACAATGTGCTGCATCGTAAATAACTTTTAGAGAATGTTTGTCTGCAATCTCTTTTATACTATCAATATCACAAGGATTTCCAAAAACATGTGTAGCAAGTATTGCGGTAGTGTTAGGAGTAATAGCTTCTTCAATTAATTTTGGATCAATATTAAATGTATAAGGATCTATATCTACATAAACCGGTGAGCAACCTTCCCATACTATTGAAGTTGTTGTAGCAACGTAAGAAAATGGAGTAGTAATAATATCTCCCTTTAACCCTAAAGCTTTTATTGCAAGTTGCAATGCCAATGTTCCATTTGCTAAAAATAAAATATTATCTACATCAAGGTATTCTGAAAGTTTTTTTTCCAGTTGATTAACTACAGGGCCGTTATTAGTAAGATATTCTCTATCCCAAATTTCCTCCAAGATTTGATAATACTCGCTGATTGGTGGTAAAAAAGGTTTAGTTACTGGAATCATTACAATGTGTGTTAAAAAAAGGAAATTGATTTCAAACTATGGGGGCAAAAGAAATCTTTGTATATACAACTTATGGATGTTCTACTAACTAGTACAGAGAAAATTATACTAAATTTGTCTTTCACATTTAGTATAACTTGAAGTTCAGATAGTTACTAATTACTTCAGATTATTTTTTAAAGATATCAATTGAAATACATGAATCAGATTCTTCACATTTTTCAAGAACATAAATTTTACTCATTTGCTTTTCAGTCTTACGCCCAATCTAACCTCTCAATTTCACATGATTTTTTTCTTTTAACTGATTCATCAAATAAAGAAGAGAAAATTTACCCTAGAACTAAGGTCTTTAATGATATAGATGAGTTAAAAAGAGATTTAGAAGTTAATATTGAGCAATGGGATGCAGTTTGTTTGCATTGGCTAACTGGGAATGCGCTAATTATTGGTAACATGTTAAAAGGCAAAATTACCGTAATTCCATTCTTATGGGGTACGGAAATGTATTCGACCTTTGAGAAAGAACTTTCTAAATATCTTTATATGCCCAACACAGAAGCTATAAGAAATGAGTTCAGGCTTGATAAGGTAAACAGAGGCAATACATTAGCTGAGAATCTGGTTTTACTTAAAAAAAGATTGTTAAAAAACTATAGAAAATATGAGATGAAATCTTTTTTAAGCTCTGTAAAAGCATATGTACCTGTTTGTGATGAAGAAGGATTTAAATATAACTCCAAGCTTAATCTAAAAACTAAAATATTAGATCATAGATATATTGTTGACCTAAGTACTCATATAGAGAATCCTGAAATTAATCAGATAGGGGATAATGTTTTAGTAGGCAACTCAGCAGCACAAACTAATAATCATGTAGATATTTTTTTAAAACTAGAACGGGTTAAGGGATGGGGTAAAATATTTTGCCCACTGTCTTATGCAAATGCCGAGCCTTATGCTAGTGTTGTTGAAGAAAGAGGAAAAGAAATTTTTAAGGAAAGATTTGAGGCTTTTCGAAATTTTGTAACTCCTGAGGAGTACTACGCTAAAATAGATACGTGTAGATTTGTAATAATGGGACAAAGAAGACAACAAGCAGGAGGAAATCTTATGGGTTTGATAGCTAAAGGATCTACCGTTTTTTTATATCCAGAGAATACCTTTTTTGAATACTATACCAATCTTGGGATAACAATAAGATGTTTGGATGATTTAAAAGAAGGAGCTAATATTTTGGATTTTGATTTAACGGACGATGAACGGAAGAATAATTTAGAAATTATTGCGAGAGAACACTCTAAAGAGAAATTGGTTGAGAAAAATGATATCTGTTTTCAGAATATTCTATCATTTTAAGTGCTGTTTTTCTTAGAAATGTATTTATTGATATTAGTGGGTAAAAAAGACCTTAGGAGTCCTTTTAAAGGCTTTATCTTAGAAGGATTATTTCTTAGCGACTTCAAAAAGTAAA
>CAYGNU010000199.1:0-7962 GCA_964351175.1 uncultured Roseivirgaceae bacterium
CCCCGCACCCTCCACCGCCCTCCACCAGAGCATCTCACTCCTCATGGACAATACCACAAACTCACTTTGAACACCCTGAGAAATGCTACAACTGGTTCATTCGTCATTGATGAAATTGATATAGAATTAATAACAAGCGGAAGAGATCTTTTAGAGCAAAGAAGAGAGCCCCTCAATTTAAAAATGGCTTTACTTATTGGAAACCCTAATTTTGGAGAACCCCCAACTGAATTAACCAAATTAAATGATCAAGACACTTCAAATTTAAAGAACAAAACTAGAAAAGGCTTCGGTCAGCTTCCGGGCACCTATGAAGAAGTAAAAATTATAAATGGACTGCTTGAAAGACGAGGATGGAATAGTCAACTACTAGTTGGCAATGATGCGGACGAATATTCTGTTAAAGAAATGCTGAGGCCCAATATTTTACATTTTGCCACACATGGGTTCTTTTATGAAACCAATCAGTCCATGAAGAGTGATCCTCTAAGTCAATCTGGTTTGCTATTAAAAGGAGCAAACGCAAATTTATATGGTAAAAAGAACAGAAATAAGGCAAATAACGAAGATGGTATATTAACAGCGTATGAAGCGCTTAATTTAAATATTGACAATACTGATTTGGTGGTATTGTCAGCATGTGAGACAGGCCTAGGAGTAATCAAAAATGGTGAAGGCGTATATGGTCTGCAACGAGCTTTCAAGGTTGCTGGTGCCAGAACTATTATTATGTCATTATGGAGAGTAGATGACACTGCGACCAAAAACCAGATGTCTGATTTTTATACTAATTGGTTAGAAAAAGGTTTGAGCAAGCGTGCCGCATTTAAACAAGCTCAATTAACGGCCAAAAAGAAATATAAACACCCTTACTATTGGGGAGCATTTCTTTTGGTGGGCGAGTAAATGTTTGACACCTGCAATATTATGACTAAAAAGCCTTTTTTTAAATCAAAAATGAATTTATCTAGATCATTCTACTCCCTCTTATAAACCCCAGAAGGAAATACAACTTGGCTTTCTGTCCCATCTTTAGCCACTGCCGCTACGCCAAACAAGTAGTTATCAATTACAATACCTTCTAATAAAAACTCATTCACCTTACCTACAAATCTTGAGTATTGCCACTGTGGCTCGGTAGTGTCACGCCAGTAAATTCTGTAGCCGGCAAGGTTATCATCTTCTACTGTTTCCCATTTTAGTGATGTAGAGGGTGCTACTGCTCCTGCAATTTCTACATTAGTCGGTGCTGGAGGTGCCCAAGCCAGTCCAGCTAAATTAATGGCATTAACAGCGGTCAATTTAGCTGCATAATCGAAGTTTACACCAGATATCACATCGCCATATTTTATCCCATTCTCTTCTCTGATATCCTGGTGTTGGCGGTTATAGTTCTCATTAGTTTCCATAATTCTGATCCCTGCAAAACCTGCATCATTAAATGGTCTGTGGTGTCCACCTCTACCAAATCTATCTAAACGATAGATCATTTTCGGGTTCATTTCAGGCATATAGGTAGAGGTCATTTTATGTACATAACGGGCCAGTTGTCTGGAAATACCATCTACCTCGCCACCATAAAATCTTCTTCTTCCACGTTCCTGCTCAGTCTCAGTTACAGGTGTAGGCTCGGAGAATATTCTAAAACTTCTATTGTCTATCACTCCATTCACACCTTCAATATTTCCGATCATATCGTTGTTCAACACACCAATGATCTCCCAGCCTTTTTCTTTCGCCATAGCGGCCATGTGCTTACCACCAAATAGACCTTGCTCTTCACCAGCTAATCCAACAAAGATGATACTTGATTCAAAATCATATTTAGAAAGCACCCTTGCAGCTTCTATCGTGCCTGCCATACCTGATGCATTGTCATTGGCTCCTGGTGAGGTAGAAGTAGAATTCAATGGATCGCTCACGCGACTATCAATGTCGCCAGACATGATGATGTATCGGTTCGGGTATTTTGTTCCTTTTTTAACGGCCATCACACTCACTATCTCAACGTCTTTCTGTATTCTAGTTTTAGGATCCCCTTTTACAAGAGTTCTTATATAACTCACCTCTAAACATCCCTTACAATCTTTAGAAATTTTATTAAACTCCGATTTTATCCATCTTCTAGCTGCGCCTATTCCTGTGGTTTGAGAAACAGTATCAGACAGCGTATGTCTGGTACCAAAAGAAACCAACTTCTCAATATCCTTTTGTATACGATCGGCAGAAACTGCATTGATAATATCATAATATTTTTGATCTCCCGAGCCTGTAGTCTGGGCTGATAAGGAGAAAGAAATTAAAATGGCACTTAAGGTTGTAAGTAACTTCATGGTTCTAATTATTTAAATATTTCAATCCTTTAACAAGGTTGCGTTAATTATGTCTTTAACAATTTGTTAATTTATGACTTAATAAGCTATGGTATAAATACATTTTGATAAACGGAATAAAAATGTCAAATCTTCCAACATTAGAAGCACT
This sequence comes from uncultured Roseivirgaceae bacterium, assembly GCA_964351175.1. Classification (GTDB taxonomy): domain Bacteria; phylum Bacteroidota; class Bacteroidia; order Cytophagales; family Cyclobacteriaceae; genus Fulvivirga. The sequence goes on from CAYGNU010000199.1 coordinate 2,485, forward strand.
TAATGAGGCACACGAAAGAGTAAAACCACATGTTCATAGAACGCCCATATTAACTTCAAAAAGTCTAAATGAGATGGCCGGCTGCGAAATCCATTTTAAATGTGAAAACTTTCAGAAGGTAGGAGCTTTCAAGGCTCGTGGTGGGGTAAATTCTATACTAAGTTTGGATGCAGCAACACTCAAAAAGGGAGTGGCAACACACTCCTCTGGAAATCATGCACAAGCCGTGGCATTAGCGGCTAAAATAGCCGGCACCAAGGCTTACATAGTGATGCCAAGCAACGCACCTACTGTGAAGAAAAATGCTGTGATTGGATATGGTGGTGAGGTGATAGAATGTGAACCTAATATTGACGCTCGTGAATCAACACTAAATGCTGTAATCGAAAAGACAGGTGCAGAAATGATCCATCCTTATAATGATATACGAATTATCATTGGTCAAGGTACTGCTGCCAAGGAATTGATTGAAGATATAGACGGTACTTTTGATTATATATTAACTCCCGTTGGCGGAGGTGGATTAGTAAGCGGTACGATTACGGCCGCGCATCATTTATCACCTAACACTAAAGTTATCGGCTGCGAACCTGAGGCTGCAGATGACGCTTATCGCTCTTTAAAAGCGGGTGTATTGTTAAAAAATGAAGCCCCACCTAAGACCGTTGCCGATGGGCTATTGACCAATCTAGGTGAACTGAATTTTGGTATAATCAAAGATCACATTCATGATATTATGACCGTTAATGATGATGAAATATTAAAGGCCATGCGCCTGATTTGGGAGCGTATGAAGATCATTATTGAGCCTTCTTGTGCCACCCCATTTGCTGTTATTTTGAAAAATAAGGACTTCTTTAAAAATAAGAAGGTTGGTGTGATTTTGAGTGGTGGTAACGTGGATTTCGATAAGGTGAGGTTTTGAACCCACCCCTAACCCCTCCTAGGAGGGGAATAAGTCTCCTCTTGGGAGGAGATTAAGAGGTGGGTTTCTTTTCTTGCCGGACATGTTCCGGCTTGTCTGCCGGCAAGGCAGGAATCCAGGGAGGATTTGTTATTAATTCAACTTAAAAAAATTATTCCGAGTATTCGTATCCCCAGTCTTGTTATAAGGATCAAGCTCAACAGACATGAGCGTTTTTTGGAAGTAGAAAACCTTAGTCACTTCACTCTCAGTATAGCGCCATATTTCCGCTGGAAGAATTTCATTTTCTATAGTGTTATCCTCAAAAGTAAACCTCAAAACCAATGGAGTAACCAATCCTCCTTGATTTTTAAAAGTGATTTCATAAAAATTCTTATCCTTAAAATCAGTTTTTATTTTTTCATCATTGACGCGATTCATAAACTCACGATAGGCATCAGCTGGCGTATCAGTCAGGGTAAAATAAATTGGCGCAACACCATTCTTTAATTTTGTATCGATTGCTGCACTTTCATCTTTTAGTTGGTACCATTTAACATTATCGATGGCTACATCAACGGGTGTTGTATTATAAAACCAGCCTTTCCAAAACCAATCTAAATCGGTAGCTGAAGCATCTTCCATAATGCGGAAAAAGTCAGCTGGTTTGGGGCGCTTAAACTTCCATAAATTTGCATAGGTCTTAAATGCTTTATCAAATAATTGAGGACCTAAAATCACATTCCTTAACACATTCATGGCAGCAGAAGCTTGACCATAGTCAGAGTAACCTGAGAAATTAGTGATGTCAGGATTGGTCATTGGAGGATCAAGAATACCATCAAATCTTAAATGATAAGGTACCATGCTCATAGGGCTGCCCCAAATGGTATCTAATTCTGGATATCTTTCTCGCTTAGTTTCTAATTCTAAAAAAGTATTAAGTCCTTCATCCATCCAGCCGTACATGCGCTCATCGCTATTAACAATCATCGGAAAGTAGTTATGTCCTACTTCATGAACCACCACATCTACCAAAGCAGATACTTGCCTTTGATTGTACTTCCCATTTTTATTGGGTCTGCTACCATTAAAACAGATCATAGGATATTCCATACCTTGCTCAGCAGCATTTACGGCTATGGCTACCGGGTAAGGGTAATCGAAAGTTCTTGATGAATAAACCTCCAAGGCATTCTTTACAGCCTTAGTGGCCTCATCTCCCCACAATGAATTCGCCTCTTTCGGATAAACAGACATGGCCATAACCGTATTCGTAGGAAGCTTAACCGCCTGAGCCTCCCAAATGTATTTTCGAGAGGTTGCAAAGGCAAAATCACGCACATTTTGCGCTTTGAAATGCCATGACTTTATAGCTATAGATTTGGTTTTTTCTCTCGCCTCTGCTTCTTGCTGAGAAGCAATTATAACTGGTTTATCAAATGACTTTTTTGCTTGAGTCCAACGTTTTCTTTGGTCAGAGGATAAAACCTCTGTACCGTTTTGCAGCTCTCCTGTTGCAGCAACTATATGATCTGCCGGAACAGCAATTTCTACTTCAAAATCTCCAAACTCTAGTGCAAACTCCCCATCTCCAATGAACTGTTTGTTTTGCCAACCTTCATAATCATCATAGGCACATAACCTTGGGTACCATTGCGCACAGGTATATGCGTAGTTGCCATCCTCAGGAAAGTACTCATAACCGCCTCTGCCGTCAATCATCATACGGTCATACAAGTTGTAGCTCCAGCTGATTTTAAACTCAAATTGCTCTCCAGATTTTAACGGAGTAGGCAAGTCAATTCGCATCATGGTTCTGTTGATCATATATTTGAGATCTTTTCCATTGATCGTTTTCACTTCAGAAATCTTAAACCCTCCATCATAATCATAGGCGCCAAGTTCTTGTACAAAACTTTTGGTGTACATCTTTGGGGCTATGCCATTAGTTTTAGTAATATCCATTAAGTTGTCCTTAGCCCTAACATTCTGATCAAGTTGAACCCATAAATAAGTAAGAACATCTGGAGAATTGTTATGATAAGTAATAGCCTCTGACCCTGTTAGGATCTGCTTGTCATCATCTATACTTACTTTGATTTTGTAATCTACCTTTTGCTGCCAGTACGCTTCTCCGGGAGAGCCTGATCCGGAGCGGTAGGCATTTGGGGTGGGTAATTTAGAGCCTAATTGTTCAAAACTAGCAGGCCATTGCTGGGCCTGAGTGGTAAAAAAAATAAAGCTAAATAGAACTATATATACTCGCCTGCTTACAATCATGCCGCAAGTTATATCCTTCTATTTAGCTTTAAAAATATTGCTTAAGATCAGCGAAAATTATTTTTCGCTTTTCTCCTTAAAGGCATCAAATTTAGATACTTCTTTTTTCCTTGGGAACACATTATCAGATACATCTGTATCAGCTGTTTCCAAGTTAGGGTCAAGCACTACATTAGTCACTTCTTTGTCAAAATAAAATACCTTGGTGATTTCCTTTTCATTCTTTCTCCAGATTTCAGCAGGCAATTTTTCGATAGTTTTAGTACCATCAGCAAAAGTAAATTCAACGATGATTGGCATTACTAATCCACCTTTATTCACGAACTTAATTTCATAGAAATTTTTGTTTTCGAACTTCTGCATGATGGCCTTATCGTCCACCCTGTTCATGAATTCTCTGTAAGAACTTTCTTCAGTGTTTACTAAAGAAAATGGCTGTGGCCCATTGCTGAAATCCATCATTTCTGAATTGTCAGTAGTGCCACTCAAATCACCTTTCTTCACCTTTTTACCTTTATTCTCAATCTGAACATCTTCTGTTCTCATTTTGAACCATTTCACTTCATCAACTGAAACATTAACGTTATCTACGGTATAGAACCAACCATTCCAGAACCAATCTAAATCAACAGCAGAAGCATCTTCCATTGTTCTGAAAAAGTCTGCAGGCTTAGGATGTTTAAATGCCCATCTGCTAGCATATTCTTTGAATGCTGCATCAAATAACTCCGGACCCATAACGGTTTCTCTAAGTATGTTCAAGGCAGTAGCAGGTTTTGCGTAAGCATTATTACCAAACTGAGTTATCTGCTCAGAGTTAGTCATGATCGGTCTGATGTTTTCTTTATCTCCTTTCATATAATCCACAATCTTGGAGGCCGGCCCTCTTCTTGATGGAAAATTATCATACTGCTCTTCTTCTGTTCTATATTGTACGAAAGTGTTCAACCCTTCATCCATCCAGGTCCACTGACGCTCATCAGAGTTGATGATCATTGGAAAGAAGTTGTGACCCACTTCATGAATGATCACACCGATCATACCATATTTTGTTCTGTCAGATACAGTTCCATCAGGATTAGGTCTTCCAAAGTTGAAGCAGATCATTGGATATTCCATACCAATTGAAGCAGTATGCACAGAAATAGCCACAGGATAAGGATAGTCTATCGTGTACTTAGAATAGGTTTCTAAAGTCGCCTTAACAGCTTTAGTAGATTCTTGTTCCCAAAGCGGGTTTCCTTCTTTAGGATAATAAGACATAGCCAATGGATTTCTGCTTCCAATTTTCACCGCTTGTGCATCCCAAATAAACTTTCTTGATGTTGCAAAAGCAAAGTCCCTTACATTTTCAGCATGGTAAGTCCATGTAGAAGTTTTTGAAGATTTGGTTTTTTCTTTTGCTTCTGCTTCTGCCTGAGTAACAATAATCACAGGCTTATCGAATGACTTTTTAGACTGCTCAAATCGCTCTATTTCGGTTTTTGTCAAGACATCTTTAGCATTCTGTAAAGTACCTGTAGAAGCAATAATGTGATCACTAGGCACAGTGATGTTTACCTTGTAATTACCAAAAGTTAAAGTAAACTCTCCACTTCCTAAAAATTGCTTGTTTTGCCATCCTTCATAATCATCATAAACACACATTCTTGGATAAAACTGAGCGATGGTATATACATAATTATCATCTTCAGGGAAGTATTCGTAACCACTTCTTCCTCCTAATTCCATTCTGTCATTCACATTGTAATACCATTCCACATTGAAGGAAAAGTTTTCTCCAGACTTTAACGGCTCTGCTAGATCAATGCGCATCATTGTTTTGTTAATGATGTAAGGCAGTTTATTTGATGTAACATCAGTGACTGATTGGATCTTAAAACCACCATCATAATCAGTCATTCCAAACCTCCCGGCAGCTGATTTAGCAGAAAGGGAATCTTCCATATTATTGGAACTTACTTTAAGGGTATTTGTGCCTTGTTCTCTCACATTCTGATCTAACTGTAACCATAAATAGGTTAGAGCATCCGGTGAATTGTTGAAATAGGTGACAGTCTCTTTACCAGTAATCCTTTGAGTTTTATCATCAAGGGTGATATCGATATCATAGTCTGCGCGTTGCTGCCAATATTTAGGCCCAGGAGCACCTGAGCCAGATCGATACTCATTAGGAGTAGGAAGCATTTGCCCCAACTGCTCAAATTTACCTTTGAAGGTCTCTTGCTGTGCATAGCCTGTAGTAAACACACCAACACAGAGTAATAATAAAAGCTTTTTCATAGTTTAAG
>CAYGNU010000200.1:0-7959 GCA_964351175.1 uncultured Roseivirgaceae bacterium
GGCTAAATTCTATTGGGTGATCCAAAGCGCCTTCAATTTTCATTTTCACATAGGAGATGTCACCCGCGTCATTAGTGCTAAAGTTCAGGCGTAATGGTCCTGTTTCGGTAGTGTCTATGCCTATCTCAGTCACTTCAAAAGGTTCGAAAACATCATAGTGTACGTGTTTGAGATACCATTTTGTAAGTTTAAAATTGGCAAATAGCGAATCGTTTTTATTCTCAATATTAAATTTTCCATAAGCAGGGTTTGAATATTGACCAGTATAGTCATGCAAAATATGGGATGCCTTGGTGTTGGGTACATTATTAGAACTCGATTCAGATTTTGCTTCATCCTCCTGTTTTTTCTGCTTTAATTTTCTGCTAGTAAAGTCATCAGCCCAATCTGTCTTTTCAACATTCAACATTCGGTCTGCAACCGTATTTCTTACTAATGAAGGGACTGCTGAACCATTCTGGTTTGAAAGTACAACCACGCCAACACTATCGCTAGGATAAAAAGCCACATTAGCCGAGAACCCATCAATATTTCCACCATGATCAACGCGATAGTGTCCTTTGTACGAAGAAAGAAACCACGCATAACCATAATTTGCAAAGTACACATCAGGAAATTCCTTATCCGGAAGGCCAGGATCCACAACCACCTGAGAGCTTATTGCTTCACTAATATAGTTCGCAGGGATGATCTCCTCACCCTTAAACTTGCCATTGTTTATCCAGGTGATGAGCCAATTAGACATCTCGTTAACACTGCTATTAATACTACCGGCCGGACTCATGCCAGCTATGTGATAATAATCCATTTTGCTAATTTGCTCGCTATCACCTTTCAACTCATATCCAAAAGCTGCATTAGTACTTCTTTCCAACTCATCGATAGAAACATTAGATCTTATCATGCCTAATGGCTTAAAGAAGCGATCTTTAATATTGTCTTCCCAGCTTTTACCAGTGATGTGCTCGGCTATCACACCTTGAGTCAGAAACATGAAATTGTTATAATACCACTGTTTTCTTACTCCTGTGAAAGGTGCCTGATACTGAACACGTTGAATTAAGCTGTCTTTGTTATTACTTGGAAATAAGTACCAGGAATAGTCATGACGGGGCAACCCTGTACGATGACTCATCAAATCTTTAATAATTACACCGTTATTCATTTCATCATTGTAGAATTTCATTTCGGGGATGTATTTGATCGGACTGTCGTCAAAAGATAGTTTGTCTTCTTGTCGTAGTTGACCTAGTATGGCTGAGGTAAAAGCCTTGGTGCTCGAGCCTATGGCAAATAATGTGTTTGGATCAACAGGCACTTTGTTTTCATAATCGCGATACCCAAAACCTTTTGCATAAATTATTTTTTTTCCCTGAACTATTGCTAAAGCAAAACCAGGAGCTTTAGTTGCTTCTAGTATGGCATTAAGGTCTTTTTCAATTCCTTTCAGTCTTTTATCCTGCTGTGCATGGGAGGATATTGAAATAAATGTGAATAGTGCGATAAGTAATATTCTCATGGTTATAGTGTTTAGATATGTAAGTACCAATAAATCTTAAACAATACCAATCGCTAGGTTATGTAAGTCTTAGTATTTTCTCATTCTTGATTCGTGTCTTTACGAAAGATGTGAAAATTATTTTATTGCCTTTTAAAAACTATTCGAGTGAATACGGTGAATATCGAACCTGATAAAATCAAAATTAAAATCAGTAGCACCAATATTGATAAGGCTATCCAAAGGTCATTTTTTTCATATAATTGATTGAAGAAATCAACTTCCATCAAGTAATTATTTGGCAATATCAAGGCTAGAAGTAACGAACCAAACCCCTGAATAAGCATTAATGTTAATTTTAAAACTCCAGATATTTCAGACTTCAGATATCCAGCACTATATCCCTTGGTTAACTTTAATGATAGATATCCAAGCCCAAAAACAAATAGTAAGACTATAGACAACCAAAATTTAGTTTCAGATCTAGTGATTAATTGCAGCATAACGAAAGGTAATATCATCCATGTTTCGTGTCCTCACAAAAAGAAACATTAAGAGGCGTCAAGCTGCTATAGCCTCATGCTCCCCATGCCATTGCTCCAGCCGGCTGTTCATCATGCTAAACCAAAGGGGAGGCACCATGGCTATGAGTATCATAGTAGAATACCCAGCTGGCAGTTGCGGACTTTCATCATAATGATCCAAGACCTGATATCGTTTGATTGCATTGGCATGATGATCAGAGTGTCTTTGAAGCTGAAAAAGAAAAAAATTACTCACTACATGGCTAGAGTTCCAAGAGTGGATGGGAGTTACACGTTCGAACTTTCCAGGGCTTACTTCCTTGCGCTGGATGCCATAATGCTCCACATAATTTACCAGCTCTAATAATGTAAAAGCCAAAATGCTCTGTGTGAAAAAGAAGATGGCTACGGACCAAAGAATGGCGCCAGCTATTATGCTAAATACCGTGGTAAGCGCTACTCCAAATAGTATAGGAAGCAGTGTGAACCAAATCATGTCATTGCTCAAACTAAAAGGCGATTTACCTTTTCTTCTTAACCTTTCATTTTCTAATTGCCAGGAGTGTTTGTAGCCCATAAATACTGACCTCACCCAGAAGGCATAAAAGCTTTCGTTTTTTCTGGAGGTGGCAGGGTCAGCCATGGTGGCTACCATAACATGATGTCCACGATTATGCTCAATATAAAAATGCATATAACAAACCGTCATTAATAATAGCTTGCTATAAAACCTTTCTAACGCTTCTTTTTTGTGCCCGAGTTCATGGGCTACAGTAATGCCGATACCACCAGTAACCACAGCAAAGCCAAGTGTGAATCCTATTAATTCAGTCCATGTTGTTAGGGTACCAGATGCAATGGCATAACAGCCCCAAATAACAAATCCGAATTGGAATATCGCCCATATATAGGTGATAAAGCGATAATAGAGTTCATTTGAAATTAACGGAGCTTTTTCTTTTGGTACATTGGTGGTGTCTATACCGAATAACTGATCTATAATAGGAAGGATTATAAAAGCATGCGCTACGGCCATGTAGTTCCACCAGCCACCTAAATAATACCCTGATATTACAAGTGCCGGAAATAGAAAGGCACTAAAAAAACCCAATTTTTTAAAAAAGCTCATAAGTATAAAAATAGCATTTTTAGGCATTTTATTCCAACGTTTGCAACGTCTTATTTTCGTATTTATCCCTTGTTTTGCTTAAGTTCGGTCTTCCTAAATTTTAATATTATGAAAAAGCTCTCCATATTATTTTTAAGTATACTGTCAATCACCCTAAATGCCCAAGATAAATGGGATGTTTCTAATCCCGAAGGAGATTGGGATTTTAAGGAAATGCCATTATCAACGGATGAAGGCACCTGGATGAATTTGGACATAAGCCCTGATGGTACCAAGCTCGTTTTTGATTTGCTAGGTGACATTTACATTATGCCAACAGCCGGAGGTAAAGCCACAGCGCTACGTTCTGGACTTCCATTTGAAATACAACCTAGGTTCAGTCCCGATGGAAAGCAAATCTCATTTACCAGTGATGCAGGTGGAGGCGATAATATATGGGTGATGAATGTAGATGGTAGTGATGCAAAACAAATTACCAAGGAAGATTTTAGATTATTGAATAATGCGGTTTGGACAGCCGATGGACAGTACTTAATTGCACGTAAGCATTTTACCTCGGGAAGAAGTTTGGGAGCTGGTGAGATGTGGATGTATCACAAAACAGGTGGTAGCGGTTTGCAGATCACTAAAAGAAGAAACGATCAACAGGATGTTAATGAGCCTTCCATATCTAGCGATGGTAAATATTTATACTACTGCGAGGATGTTTACCCTGGTGGATATTTTCAATACAATAAAGACCCTAACAGTCAGATTTACAGGGTCAGACAATATGATTTTAAGACTGGAGAAACTGAAACAGTAACAGGCGGGCCGGGTAGTGCTTCGCGACCAACAGTTTCTCATAATAACCAGTACTTGGCTTTTATCAAAAGGGTACGGACTAAAACAGTACTTTATCTTCAAAATCTTAAAACAGGACAAGAATGGCCTATATATGATCAATTGAATAAGGATCAGCATGAGGCTTGGGCAATATTTGGTACCTATCCAAATTTTGCTTGGAGTCCCGATGATCAGTTTATTTACATCTGGTCTGGCGGTAAAATCCAGAAAGTGAATGTAGCTAATCAGGCCGCTATAAATATTCCTTTTCAAGTAGAGAATAAGATCAAAATTGCAGAAGCTTTAAGATTTAAAAGAGATATCAATCCTGATCAGTTTGATGTTAAAGTGATTAGCAATGCTGTTACTTCACCCGATGGTAAAACAGTGGTTTTTAATGCCCTTGGCTCACTTTATAAAAAGTCATTGCCTAATGGCTCACCAGTTCGACTGACTAATTCCTCTGATATGGAATCAGAACCAAGTTTTGCCCCTGATGGCAACACTATAGTATATGTGACTTGGGATGATGAAAATATGGGCGCAGTATACAAATTGTCGCTAACAGGAAAGAAGACATCTCCTATAAAGTTAACTACTGAAAAAGGTATTTACAGATCACCTTCAGTATCGCCCGATGGCACTATGGTGGTTTATGTTAAAGAATCGGGAAACAGTCAGTTGGGAGGAACTTTTGACAAGCATCCGGGCATCTACAAAATGTCAATTAGCGGTGGTGCTGGTACGCGTGTAGTTGAAGAAGGGGAATATCCTATGTTCAATAAAACAAGTGATAGAATCTTCTACCAAACAGGCGGGTACTTCTTTGGTGATTTGACTAAAGAATTAAAAAGTGTGACTCTTGCTGGAGCAGATGAGATAACTCATGTAGAGTCAAAATATGCCAATCGTATTGTTCCAAGTCCGGATAACAATTGGGTGGCATTTATCAATTTGCATAAAGCCTATATTGCACCATTGCCTAAAACAGGGCAGAAAGTAAGTATTGACCCGGATAGCAAATTTGTGCCAGTAACACAAATTACTAGAGATGCGGGTATAAACTTGCATTGGTCAGCAGATAGTAAGAAAATTCACTGGACTTTGGGTGAGGAATATTTTACTAATGACATTAAAGAGCGATTTACCTTCTTGGAAGGTTCTCCAGATAGTATTCCTCCAATTGACACAGTCGGACTAAAAGTAGGTTTGACCGCTAAGACTTATAAAGCAGAAGGAACTGTGGTTTTTAAAGGAGCAAGAATTATTACCATGGAAAGTGATGAGGTAATAGAGAATGGAACCATTGTGGTGAAGAATAATAAGATTGAGGCTATTGGCAAGTCTGCTGATGTGACTGTTCCTTCAGGAGCTAAAGTTTATGATGTGGCTGGTAAAACAATCATGCCTGGAATTATCGATGTGCATGCACATGTCAGTGCTTTTGGTTATGGCATTATGCCTAAAAAGCATTGGCCGCTTTATGCAAACTTGGCTTTTGGTGTTACCACTTCTCATGACCCATCTGCCAATACCGAGACCGTCTTTGGTATGTCAGAATTGATCAAATCAGGAAGAATGCATGGTCCTAGGTTGTTCTCAACTGGCATCATACTTTACGGAGCAGATGGCGATTTTAAAGCAAAGATTAATAGTCTAGAGGATGCTCGTTCGGCATTGAGGAGGACAAAGGCCTTTGGAGCATTTTCTGTTAAGAGTTATAATCAGCCGAGAAGAGAGCAGCGTCAGCAAGTGATTCAGGCTGCAAGAGAATTAGAAATGTTGGTAGTGCCAGAAGGTGGCTCTACTTTTTATCATAACATGACCATGATCATGGATGGCCATACGGGTGTGGAGCATAACATACCGGTGGCACCAGTTTACAATGATATTTTGAATTTTTGGGGAGCTAGTAAGACCGGTTATACACCAACGCTTATTGTGAATTATGGGGGTCTTAATGGTGAGTATTTTTACTATCAGAAAACCAATGTTTGGGAAAATGAGAAGTTGTTGAAGTATTATCCAAGAGCGATTATTGACTCTAGATCAAGACACAGAACAATGGCACCGGATGAAGAATATGATAATGGACACATTCTTACATCAGAAACTTGTAAAGCACTGACTGATAAAGGTGTGAAAGTAAATCTTGGAGCACATGGACAGTTACAGGGATTGGGTGCTCATTGGGAGTTATGGATGTTGCAACAAGGCGGTATGACTAATATGGAAGCCCTAAGATCAGCAACAATGAATGGAGCACATTACCTTGGCTTAGATGATCAGATTGGTTCATTGAAGACTGGAAAGCTGGCTGATTTGATTGTATTGGATAAGAATCCTTTAGAAGAAATAACCAATACTCAATTAGTAGTTTACACCATGGTGAATGGCCGTTTGTACGATACTAATACCATGAATGAGATTGGTAATAAAGAAGAAGCCAGAACCAAATTTTACTGGGAGAACAACAATTATAATCAGTCATTCAACTGGCATGAGATAGGCGAGAGCTTTATGAAGGTTGGTTGTAGTTGCGAGGAATTGCATTAGAAGCTGTTTGCCATAAGCCTTAAGCTACAAGTTGAGTACTAGGAACAATTGGTATAGAAAGATTTCTCCCCGGACATGTTCCGGGGTCTCTTATTATAAGGAAGTACTAGAATTTGAGAGATGCCGGAACGTGTCCGGCAAGAGATAGAAGAAAAATTATCCTATGATTAAGTATAAATGGCTAAAAGTAGATAAATCACTTATAAAAAGCCAAAAGCTATAAGCGGTAAGAAGCTCACGGAGCTTATAGCTAGCAGCTTACAACGGCTTAAACTGCTCGAATGTCTCCTTGCAATTATTGCAAAAGTGAATAGAGCGACAAGCGGTAGGACCGAAAGGTGTTTTCATTACGGAGTTATTGCTACCGCAGTTAGGGCATTCGATATTATCTAAAATGTCAATATCTACAATTAGGTTATGTTTTGGTGGTGGAGCGAGTCCAAAGTCTTTCAAAGCTTTACGACCCTTGTCTGTAATTTTGTTGGAGTTCCAAGGCTCATCGAAATTGACCTTCACATCTACATTATCAATGCCATAGCTGTTGAGTACTTCAATAACATCCTGTTTCATATAATCGATAGCAGGGCAACCTACGAAGGTAGGCGTCATAGTCACGGCTACGCGATGTTCGTTAATGTCAATATTCGTGATAACACCTAAATCCACCAATGAAAGCACAGGAATCTCTGGATCTTTTACTTCCTCAAGCCATTCTAATATTTTAGCTTCGCTATACATATCGCATTAACACATTAGTACATGAGGAGGTTCATATTATTTACCAATCCGCAGTTGGATCAATTCTAAATACCTCAGCCATTTCATCTAATAATGGCTGCAAGTATTCGGTATGTTTGCCCATTCTTCCACCATATTGTGGTGCTAAAGTATTGATGTCAGGCATTTGCAGCTGAGTTTGATTGATCACCTCAGTGATTTTTGCTAACCATTTTTCTTTCAGAGCGTCTTCCCCGTCAAATATTCCATTCTCAATTAATTCCTTCTCATAGGGTGATGGTTCAAAAATTCCTAAAGCATAAGGCATGGCTTTGTTCAATGAGTTTTGTAATCTGCTAATGCTCTCTTCAGTAGCTGATCCAAGCTGCTTAATCCAAGTATTGGCGTGCATGGTATGATACCTGAGCTCGCCTTGTATCTTCTTTGAAAGTTTAGCCAAAGGCTCATAAGATGATTTAGCCAGCATTTCGAAACGGATGGCATAAGCAAAGTCGAATAGGAAATGTCTGATAAGGCTGAAATCATATTCACCATTTGGCAATTCTGTCAATTGGCAGTTATGAAATTGATCTGCATTGCGCATGAAAGCAACCGTATCAGGTTCCCCTTCTCCTAGTTCATGAAGCAGCTGGTACATGGCCTGACTTTGTCCTACTTTATCCTGCGCCATAGATGAAAAGGCAATGTCC
>CAYGNU010000201.1:0-7927 GCA_964351175.1 uncultured Roseivirgaceae bacterium
CTTCGGTCTTAAATTTATTATTAAAAACTGTCAACCTATTTTAGGACGACTCATATAACTTGATTATTAATATCTATAGTAATCTGGTTTGAATGGACCTTCTACTGTAACACCAATATATTTAGCTTGTTCTTCAGAAAGCTCATCTAGTACTACACCAATTTTAGCTAAGTGTAGTCTTGCTACTTTCTCATCTAAATGCTTAGGCAATGTATAAACCTTGTTTTCATAGTTACCATGATTTTCCCAAAGCTCAAGCTGTGCTAATGTTTGGTTTGTAAATGAGTTAGACATTACAAAAGAAGGGTGTCCAGTTGCGCAACCAAGGTTTACTAATCTACCTTCAGCTAATAATATAATGTCATTACCATTAGACAAAGTATACTTATCTACCTGTGGCTTAATTTCATCCTTAGCAGCATTCTTATTCAACCATGCTACGTCTATTTCATTATCGAAGTGACCAATGTTACAAACAATGGCTTTGTCCTTCATGCTCTCGAAATGCTTACCAGATATGATATCTTTGTTTCCAGTAGCAGTCACAATAATATCAGCTTCGCTTACAGCATCTGCCATTTTCTTCACTTCGAAACCATCCATTGCGGCTTGCAATGCACAAATTGGATCAATTTCAGTGACAATTACTCTTGCTCCAGCACCTCTCAATGAAGCAGCAGAACCCTTACCTACATCACCATAACCACCTACAACAGCAACTTTACCAGCCATCATAACGTCAGTTGCTCTTCTTATAGCATCTACTAAAGATTCTTTACAACCATATTTGTTGTCAAATTTCGACTTAGTTACTGAATCATTTACGTTGATGGCAGGCATTACTAATGTTCCGTTTTTCTCTCTTTCTATCAGTCTATGAACTCCAGTGGTAGTTTCTTCAGAAAGACCTTTGATACCAGCTACATATTGAGGATACTTATCAAATACCATATTGGTTAAGTCACCACCGTCATCTAGAATCATATTTAATGGCTCTCCGTCAGGGAACAACAAAGTCTGTTCAATACACCAATCGAATTCCTGATCATTCATACCTTTCCAAGCATAAACAGGAATACCAGCAGCGGCAATAGCAGCAGCAGCATGATCTTGAGTAGAAAAAATATTACATGATGACCAGGTAACATCAGCACCTAGTTCAACCAATGTTTCAATTAAAACAGCAGTTTGAATTGTCATGTGAAGACAACCAGCTATTCTAGCTCCTTTTAATGGTTTCTGAGCACCATATTCTTCTCTTAGAGCCATCAAACCTGGCATTTCTGCTTCTGCCAATTCTATTTCTTTTCTACCCCAAGCAGCTAAAGAAATGTCTTTTACCTTGTACTTTAATTTTTCGTCTATCATTATACTATAATTTTTCTATTATAAAATCAAAATGCAAAAATAACAAAATCACTCCTAAAATCTTTAATCAAGAAATAAAACAGTAATTATTCCTATTTTTTAAAAATAATTAGACTTTTTTCCTATTTTTAATACACTAACCCCCACTAAACAGGAATATTTCCCATGGCTAAGCTTGATATAGTTGATCATCAAATTTTAAAGCTTTTGCAGGCAGATGCTAAACTGAATGTAAATGATATTGCTCAAAGACTGAATCTGACAAAAACACCAATATATGAACGTATCAAAAGGCTCGAAAGAACTGGTGTGATTGATAAATATGTTGCTATAGTAGATAGGAAAAAATTCACCTCGTCTATTATCATTTTTCTATCAGGATCGCTCAGTGTGAGCAAGTTTGAACAAACTCAAGAGTTTTATGACGCTGTCATGAAAATAGATGAGGTATTGGAGTGTTATCTACTGGGTGGCGATAAAGACTTTTTACTAAAGGTGATAGCTAAAGACCTTGACTCCTATCACGAATTCTATTCTGATAAAATAGCTTCTATTCCACATATTGGAGAAATAAGAAGCTCTTTTGTTTTAAAGGAAGTAAAACACACTACCACAATTCCTAATATGGAATTGCAGTAGCGTTTCTAATTTGCTAGGCAGCTACTCTACCGAAGTAGCGTAATGTTTTGTAATGCGATTTTAGCGCACCTAGGAAAGTCTTGTTTTCTATGTATGGCACACCGTACTCTTGAGCCGTTTTCTCTACTATCTTAGAAAGCTCAGGATAATGAATATGACAAATGTTTGGGAACAAATGATGTTCAATTTGAAAATTCAATCCTCCACAAAGGAAAGTTGCCAATTGGCTTTTTCTAGAAAAATTGGCCGTTGTTTTCATCTGATGAATTGCCCAAGATTCACCCATGTGACCAGCTTCGTCTGGTTTTGGAAAGTCCATACCTTCAACAACGTGAGCTAATTGGAATACTAACCCCATAACAAAACCTTCTTCCAAATGCATACTAATGAATCCAATTAAAAACTGAACCCAAGTAATATCCATTACCAAAAGTGGGATTACTATGAAAAGAGTATAATAAAGTGCCTTAAAAAAGAATAGATTAAAATATTCAATTTTGGGCCTTTTGGTATTATCAGTATGGCCAATTTTATCTTGGAAGAATTTGACATAGTCCTTTCTAAAAACCCATGATAAAGAAGCCAGGCCATATAAAAAGAAAGCATAATACTGCTGATACTTCATGATTGGTTTTCTTGGTTCATCTGGAGAAACTCTCACCAAACCTGGAGCTACTTCTAAATCCTCGTCATGCCCCGGAATGTTGGTAAATGTGTGATGAACCTTATTATGCGCTACACTCCATACAAAAGCGTTGGCTCCTATAATATTAAACCAATAGCCCATAATTTTATTCACTGTGCTATTTGAGGAATATGAACCATGGATGGCATCGTGTGCAACATTGAAACCTATAAATGATTGAACCATTCCTAATAAAATAGCGAAGGTCAAGAGTATTGGTAAAGAAAAATTACCTAAAATAATTAGTAATTAAAGGCCAACTAAGGAACTTAAAAAAAATACTGACTTGAAAATCATTAAGCCATTTGCATTTTTACTTAGGTTATTAGTTTTAAAATAATCCTCTATCCTCTGTTTTAGTGTGGGATAAAACTCCGCCTGATTTTTGCTATTAAATCTTACTTTCATATAAATTTTATATCGTTTGAATAGTCTTTTTTACAAGATATTATCTTTAACCAGTTCACAAAAATAAAGTTTATGGATCGGTAAAAGAAGTTATTTAAACGGTATTATCACTTAATATTCCAATAGATCTAATTGATAAAGTTTAATATTGAATTTGGAATTTCTATATTTTCTTTAAGTTTATCATCTGGAATTAAGGGCTGATAGGTCATACTCATCGGCACCACCCCTGCCCAAATATCAAGTTCGTAGTCGTCCTTATCGTCCTTAGGGCCACCAGTCCTGATCTTGGCGGATGCTTGATCAATAATAATTTTTAATACCGATGTAGCTTTTAATTCTTTGGAATTAGGCTGGCGCGACTCTTCCCACCTTCCTGGTACTAATTGATCTGAAATAATCTTCAATGCTTCTAACTTCTTATCATCAGCAACCAATTTAGCTGTTCCAAAAACTACGACTGATCTATAGTTCATAGAGTGATGAAAGGCCGACCTGGCAATTACCAGTCCGTCTAAATGGGTAACCGCCAAACTCATTTGTATTCCTTTTTCCAATTCCTTAATAAGCCGGCTGGAAGTTGCTCCGTGTAGGTATAAACAATCTCCATCCCTTCCATAAATTGTAGGTATAACAAAGGGTTGTCCGTCAACAACAAAACTCGCGTGGCAAATCTTACCTGCATCCAAAATTTTAAAAACTGTTTTTTTATCATAGTGCCCGCGATCAGGCACTCTTTTCACCTTATTTCTATGGTCTATTCTATAATTCTCCATGTTAATTTAATTTTTGACATCGATTTTTAAACAATATTATTAAATTACCGGTATATGTATTGGTACCATTTTTAACAAATTAAAGGGTCCGGTTATGTTTCCCTGGAAATCAACATTACAAATTAACGATGCTGCTAGTAGGCCAAAGTACCTACAGCTCACAGACCATTTTATCAAAGAAATATCTTCAGGGCACTTGACGGCAGGTCAAAAACTACCCGGAACACGACAACTTTCTGATCTTTTAGAGATAAATAGAAAGACCGTAATAATGGCTTTTGAGGAGCTTCAGGCTCAAGGTTGGTTAGAAATAAAATCTTCTTCAGGCACATATGTCAGCACAAAGCTGCCAATTACAATTGCCGATGATTTGAGCCCAAAATTCTTTCCTAAAAAGGATTTCAAGATTAATGTTGGAAACAATTATAGCTTCATTCCAAACCATGAATCAATACCACCCTCATCAATTAATATTGATGGAGGTTCACCGGACTATCGATTAGCTCCAATGGATTGGATTTATAAAGAATGCCGGACACTAAGTAAAAGTAATTATGGCCAACGCCTTCTTGCCTATGGTGGGGTAAAGGGAAACGATGACCTGATAATTGCATTAGTCAAATACCTGCGAGAAACACGAGGAATGACAATAACTAAAGATAATATTCTTATAACTCGAGGAAGTCAAATGGGAATATACCTAACCATATCAGGACTTCTAAAACCTGAGAATAATGTCGTTTTTGGTTCATCAAGCTATGATGCTGCAGAATGGACCGCATTAAACAGCAAGGCCAATATCATTCGAGTAAAGGTTGACGAATTTGGAATGGACACTAACCACTTAGAAGCAATATGCGAAAAGCGAAAAATCCATTTGGTATATATAACCCCTCATCATCACTACCCAACTACTGTTACACTATCCAATGAAAGGAGAATCCACCTTTTACAACTTTCTTTAAAATTCAAATTTGTAATCCTTGAAGATGATTATGACTACGACTTTCACTACGCCAGCAATCCAATTTTGCCTTTAGCAAGTTTAAACACAAGTGGTAATGTTATTTATATAGGTGCTTTTAGTAAAATTTTTGCCCCTAATGTAAGGGTAGGTTATCTGATAGCAGATAAAGATATAGTCGAAAACTTGAGTAGACTGAGAAGAATAATCGACCGACAGGGAGACCAAATCATGCAACGTGTAATTGCGGAATCTATTACCAATGGAGAACTCAATCGCCATTTAAAAAAGTCAATCAATGTTTATAGAGAAAGAAGGGACAGCTTTTCAAAGTTGATCGAAAGCAATATCTCAGAGTATACTTCCTTCAAGTTACCTGAAGGAGGAATGGCCATTTGGTGTAAATTCAATAATATCAGCTTGGACGCCTTAAAACCTTTGATAAATAGTAAAGGACTTTTTATGGATATTGATCCAGATTTATCATCCAGATTAAATGCACTAAGGTTAGGTTTTGCTTCTGTTAATATTAACGAACAAGAAAAGGCTTTTGAAATATTGGCACCTGCGGTTAAACAGCTCGCATCTTCAACTTCTTTTTAATCTCCTCAACTTGCACTTTGAAGTTTGCATCCACATCCATCATGTCATTGACAGATTGCACAGCATGTATAACTGTACTATGATCACGGCCACCAAAATGATATCCTATTCCTTTAAGCGAATGATTAGTGTACTCTTTGGCAAAATACATCGCTACTTGACGAGCAATAACAATTTCCTTTTTTCTGATTTTATCCTTAAGTAAACCAATATCCACTTTGAAATATTCCGCTACTGTTTTCTGAATATAATCTATACCAACCTCAGTCTCAATGTCATGAACAATGTTCTTCAGTGTTTGCTTAGCCAACTCAAGATCAAGTTCTACCCTGCTTAAAGAAGCATGAGCAATTAATGAAATCAAGACTCCTTCTAATTCACGGACATTAGTATCAACACTGTAAGCTAAGTACTCCACAACGTTATCAGGAATATAGATACCATCGGCCTGCATCTTACGCTGAATTATGGCAATTCGAGTTTCATAATCAGGCTGCTGAAGATCGGCAGTCAACCCCCACTTAAACCTAGACAACAACCTTTCCTCAAGACCTTTTAAGTCTCTAGGAGGGCAATCACTAGTCATTATGATTTGCTTACCAGCTTGATGAAGATGATTAAAAATATGAAAGAAGATTTCCTGAGTTCTTTCCTTTCCAGCAAGAAATTGAACATCGTCAATAATGAGGATGTCCACTTGCATATAGAAGTTTTGAAACTCTTGTATTCTATTATTCTTTAAAGCGTCAATAAACTGATTGGTGAACTTTTCAGAAGAAACATAAAGCACAAATCTATTACCAAGGTTGTTTTTGATCTCGTTCCCTATAGCTTGAACCAAATGTGTTTTTCCTAGTCCAACACCCCCATATAACATCAATGGATTAAATGAGGTGATGCCTGGCTTTTGCGCCACTGCAAATCCAGCAGACCTTGCCAGTCTATTGCAATCTCCCTCTATATATGTGTCAAACGTATAATTGGGATTAAGCTGAGATTGCTGATAAAGATTGTCTACCGACTTTAATGTAAATGGAGATGTATATTCCTCTCTGCTATTTCCAAACTTGTTGGTTTTGCTATTTCCATTATTAGGCAGGTTTACCGATAGTGGCGCAGTTTTACTATTTCCTTTATCAACGATAACAGAGTATTCTAACCTTGCTTTATCTCCCATAACAGAAGTTATGGCCTTCTTAAGAATATGAACATAATGTTCTTCTAACCATTCATAGAAGAATTGGCTAGGTACTTGAATTGTCAAAACGTCATTTTGACACTTGAGAGGCATGATAGGCTCAAACCAAGTATTGAAACTTTGTTCAGCTACGTTCTCCTTGATTACCCTAAGGCAATCACTCCACACAGTCGCGCTATCAATCTCCATGTACACAGTTCTGACTATTCAAATTAAGTTAGTGATGTAATGTTCATTAAAAAGGGGAGTCAAATTTGTGAAAAAAAACACGAAGTTAAAAGAAGGCTTACGCGCTATTTTGATTAAAAGTTGTGATTTACGGAATAGCTATATGAATTCTTCAAAATGTTTAAACTATTTTTTTGTTAATCACAATCAACGCAATCGATTGAGGTAAATTGCTTCCAAAAAACTTAACTTTACTTTTCAATTTTTTCTGTTCAAAATGAATAAAAACCAACCACTTTTTAGTCAGTTTAAAAAGATTAGTAAAGAAGAGTGGGCACTAAAAGCCACCTCTGATTTAAAAGGTGAAGATGTTTACCTAAAATACCAATGGTATGATGGTGATACACGCATCTTGCCATATTATGATCAAAGCGACCTAGATCAAATACATAACCTCAAATCATTCGCAAATCGTCTCTTTAAAAATGATGACCCCTCCGGTGATCCACGAATTTGGGTCAACTTGCAACGGGTATTTGTCAAAAATTCTAAAGAAGCAAATGCAATTGCCCTTGATGGACTTAATAACGGTGCAGACGGAATTGTTTTTGATTTATCATTCGCAGACAAACGCAATTTCAAAACACTTCTTAAAGGTATCAAACCTGAGTATTGTTACTTATCTTTTGAGAATGTAGCACAAAATGATGGTTTAGAAATATTAAATTATTTGTCTACCGAGTTTTCAGAAACAGAGATCAATGGCCATATTTCGATAAAGGGATTAGAATCAAATGAAGTGCTGCGTGCTACAAGCAAAAGTAAAGGACTACATAACTTTAGATGCATTGACATTAAATCTACTCAAATGGCCTCCCCTACGGAACAAATTGGAGAAACTCTGTCACTTATAAACAGACAGATTAGAAGCCTGTTGCTCCATGGCTTTAACATTAGTTCAATTAGTAAGTCTATTTTAGTTTCAATAGAAGTCAGCAATGATTTCTTTGTCGAAATAGCCAAAATAAGAGCACTGAGAAATCTAGTATTCCAGATATTCAGAGCCTATGGACATGAGGAGTTTCAACCTGAGGATATTTACATAAAATGCGTTTCAA
>CAYGNU010000202.1:0-7912 GCA_964351175.1 uncultured Roseivirgaceae bacterium
TACAATGGTAATGAAGCCATTAAAGCTGAATTTAGTGCCGCTGAAAACTTCACGGTAGACGGCAAAACCGCTGCAACTCTAAGAGAGCATGGATTTGGGACAGTACTAACCTTCAGGCCAGACGGAATAGCAAGAGGCACCT
Organism: uncultured Roseivirgaceae bacterium; assembly: GCA_964351175.1. Taxonomy (GTDB): domain Bacteria; phylum Bacteroidota; class Bacteroidia; order Cytophagales; family Cyclobacteriaceae; genus Fulvivirga. Next base: position 143 of record CAYGNU010000202.1, read on the forward strand.
CTGCACTTGTTACATTGGACGAGTCAAGTGACAATAATGTAGTGCTTAACTCAAGCGCTGCGGCACATTATTCATTTACAAAAGGAAGTTCAAAGCAATCTTACCCAATCTCAACGATGGGTTTTATCGCCTTAATGAGACAAACCTACTTGGATGCCAAATGGTACGAATCCATGAGCCCTCCTCCTTTTAAAGATCTTTCATTAGAAAGCTTTAGTAAAGCCCAGTCTTTACCTCAGATTTATGACACCAAAGGATGGTTAGAAATTTTAAGAGCTGATAAACTTGGTGATGAATTTGGTGTTCAATACATCATTAAAGGCGGTGGCGATGAGTATCAAAGAATTGCTGATGTAAAAGCAACCAAAGCCAAATTGATCATTCCACTCAATTACCCTGCTGCGTTTGATGTTGATAATCCGATTGACGCTAAAGAAGTTTCTTTGGCTGATATGAAACATTGGGAATTGGCACCTGGCAATGCGGCCGCTTTAGCAAAAAATGGAATTGACTTCGCATTTACTGCGGATGGGTTAGCTTCCGCCAAAGATTACTTACCAAACATAAGAAAGGCTGTTGAGTATGGACTGTCTGAACAAGCAGCGTTAAAAGCTATGACATACACTCCGGCTTCTTTATTGAGAGCTACTAATCAAGTAGGAAGTCTTGCTAAAGGTAAACTGGCGAATTTTATAATTACTTCAAAGTCAATATTTGATGATAAGGCTGGTATTCTTGAAAACTGGATCCAAGGTCGTAAATATGAGTTTAAACCTTTAGAAGGTCCAGACTATGCAGGCAAGTATGATCTTAAAGTAGGTAGCGATACTTATAAAATGGAAATCAGTGGAGATGCTGGAAGTCAATCAGCCAAGCTTGTTATCAACGATAGTACAGACGTTAAAGTTACGAGCAGTTTTGGTGACGATTTAATTGATTTAACTTTTACCCCTAATGGCAAAGATGGGTTAGTTAGACTTTCAGGTTGGTCATCGGCAAATGGCTTTGACGGTAAGGGACAATTGATTGATGGGTCATGGATTAACTGGTCAGCTAAAAAGACTGGTGACATAGAAGCCAAAGAGAAGGAGGATAAGAACAAAGAATCTGCTGATTTAGCTTTGGGTAATGTAATTTATCCTTTTGTTGGACATGGAAATGAAACAAAGCCTACTCAAGAGACTATTCTCATTAAGAATGCAACACTTTGGACCAATGAAGCTGAAGGTATTATTGAAGGCACTGACATTTTATTGAAAGATGGGAAAATCTCGCAAATAGGCAAAAGCTTGTCGGCCTCTGGCGCCAAGGTGATTGATGCCAAAGGCAAACATGTCACTTCTGGTATTATTGATGAACATTCACATATCGGTGCATCATCTATAAACGATATAGCTACCAACTCAGGAATGGTAAGAATCGGGGATGTAATTGACCCCACAGATGGTCATATTTACACTTCTCTTTCTGGTGGTGTTACAGCTGTACAAATATTACATGGCTCGGCTAATCCAATTGGTGGTCAGTCTGCGTTAATCAAACTACGTTGGGGTGCTAGTCCTGAAGAAATGAAAATAGAAGGGGCTGATGGTTATATCAAATTTGCCCTTGGTGAAAATGTTAAAAGAAGCAGCAACCCAGCTTCTATCAGATTCCCACAAACAAGAATGGGAGTTGAACAAGTTTATATGGATGCTTTTTCAAGCGCCCTAGAATACAAGAAAAAATGGAATGCTTATAACGGATTATCTTCTAAGGCTAAAGCAAATGCGACAGCGCCAAGAAGAGATCTAGCTATGGAAACCATGAATGAAATTCTTGAAGGCAAAAGATTTATCTCATGTCACTCTTATGTTCAGTCTGAGATAAATATGCTGATGAATGTAGCTGACAAATTTGATTTCACGGTCAATACATTTACACACATTTTGGAAGGGTACAAAGTAGCTGATAAAATGGCTGAGCATGGTGCTGGTGCATCTACTTTCTCAGATTGGTGGGCTTATAAGTGGGAAGTTAGATATGCTATTCCTTATAATGCTGCAATCATGCAAAATGCCGGTGTTTTAGTAGCCATTAACTCTGATGATTCTGAAATGGGAAGAAGATTAAATCAGGAGGCCGCTAAATCAATAAAATATGGTGGTATGAGTCAAGAAGATGCATGGAAAATGGTTACACTTAACCCTGCCAAGCTTTTACACCTTGATGATAGAATGGGAAGCTTAAAAGTCGGAAAAGATGCAGATGTTGTTATCTGGACGGACAATCCACTTTCTATTTATGCTAAAGTAGAGTCAACGATAGTTGACGGGGCCGTTTATTATGATGCTCAGAAAGAAATAGCGATGACCGATTGGATTGAGAAGGAAAGAGCTAGATTAATTCAGAAAATGAAAGCTGAAAAACAAGGTGGAGGTAGAACTCAGAAACCTTCTGGACGACACAAGGAAGCATTCCATTGTGATGATTTAACAGTTGACCTTAACTTCTTAAACGACTAAGACAATGAAAAGAATATATATATACATCATAGCGTTTTTAGTAACGACCCAGCTAGTGGCGCAAGTGCCTCAACCTGTGGCACCTCAATCACAACCTATCTTGTTAAAAGGTGGCATTGCGCATTTGGGTAACGGACAAGTAATCAATAATTCTATCATTGGTTTTGAAAATGGAAGACTGACTATAGTAGCTGATGCAAACAGTGGTGCTGATGTTTCAAAATATAAAGTCATTGATATCAATGGTCAGCATGTTTATCCAGGATTCATCTTGCCTAATTCTCAATTGGGTATAGCTGAAGTAAGTTCTATCAGAGCAATGGATGATACCGAAGAGGTCGGTGATATGTCACCAAATGTTAGATCATTAGTTGCTTATAATACTGATAGTAAGGTGCCTCCTACCTTAAGATACAATGGCGTTATGGTTGCGGAATCTACACCTACAGGTGGTAGAATATCTGGCACTTCTTCTGCCATGAACCTTGAAGGTTGGAATTGGGAAGATGCAGCTTTAAAAGCTGATATTGCCATACATATGAACTGGCCAAGCAGAATGTCTAGAAGTTGGGATGCTGCGACATTTAGTGTTAAAAGAGCGCCAAATAAAAAATATGACGAGCAAGTAGGTGAAGTTGATGCATTTTTCAAGGATGCAATTTCATATAGTAAGATGGCCAGCAAAGAACGTAACCTAAAGCTTGAAGCTATGGGTGGCTTGTTTTCGGGAGAACAGGTTTTGATGATTCACACCCGAGGTGCTAAAGATATCATTGAATCTGTAAGACTTGCTCAGGACAATGGTGTTAAAAATATTGCTGTTGTAGCTGGTGTTGAAGCATTGGACGTGAGCGAATTTTTAGCTTCTAATAAAATACCAGTTATCTTACCTAATGTACATGATTTACCAGATGGTGATGATATGGATGTTTATCTGCCTTTCAAATTACCTGGTTTGTTGACTAAGGCAGGTGTTACTGTTGCACTTTCTCATAATGGAATGATAGCTAGAGCACGTAATTTACCTTTCTATGCTGGTTCAGCGGTAGCTTATGGTATGGATAAAGAAGCAGCTCTCAGTTTGATTACTTCTAATTCTGCTAAAATATTAGGTATTGATAAGGAAGTAGGGACATTAGAAACTGGCAAAAGAGCTACTTTATTTGTTTCAAAAGGTGATGCTCTAGATATGATGACCAATAACTTAAGTTATGGTTTCATTGATGGCAAAGAGATAGTACTTGATAATGAACAGCAAATGCTATTTAAGAGATACAGCGACAAGTACAGTAAGTAACAGGGAAGTTAAAACCTAAAACTAAGCCCTATCCTAAATACAGGATAGGGCTTTTTATTTCACTTAATTAAACTGAGTGATAAATCTTGTATATTAAGATGGCTACTAATACAACAATTAATAAGAAAAAATAATCTAATAATCTGCCTCTCGAATTCATCCTGTCTTTATTTTATTATTGACTATGACAATTAGCGTTTTTTACTGAAGAGGCAATCTTTTTAGTAACATAATTCTTACCGCATTGCAAACAGGCTATTGCATCAGAAAATTCTTGAATGAAATCATCAATGAGTAAATAAGCCTTATGCTGTGTTTCAAGTAGAAAATCAATAAATACATTCTTCTCATACTGCCCGAGGATAATCATGGGGTATTGTAAGAACCAAGAGTTTTTTAGATGGCTTAGTCCATGAGATGAGCTATCATAAATGATAATAGTATCTTTATCAAAGGCATTAGTGAGCAAGGAAAGATCTGAACTAAACCAAGCATTATCATAACCCTCTTGATCTAGTATTTTATACAAATATTGATTCTTACTTAACAGTAATAACTTTCCCTTTCCCCTCTTCATATACTGCAAAGCTAGGTAACGGCAATGGGGAAAGATTAAGCCTAAATGCGTAAATCAATAAATACGTGAATCACTTAGATTCAGGTATTTTCTAAATCAAATCGTCAAAAAGGCGGTTTTTTACAGCATAAAGCACTAATCCTGTAGAGTTTTTAGAACCTGTCTTTTCCATTAAGTTCCTTTTATGAACTTCTACTGTTCTTACACTAATGAACAGCTTATCTGCAATATCATTATTAGACTGCTCATCTAATATCATTCTATAAATTTCCTTTTCTCGAGGAGTGAGTGGAGTAAGACCAACAGACTTTGGCTTACGTTTGGCCATATTATTCATTACAGTCTGAGCCACTTCATTGCTATAATAAAGTTCATCATCCATTACAGCATTAATAGCATCTAGCATTTCTTCTTCAGTACAACTTTTTAAAATATACCCTGACGCCCCGGCATCCATCATTGACTTAATATGCTGGTAGTCATTATGCATTGTCAGTGCCAACAACTTAGTTTTATCAAATTCGGAGGTGATTATTTTGGTAGCTTCAATCCCATTCATCTTATCCATATTTATATCGATCAACACAAGATCAACTTTACTATCCTGCTTTAAAAAATCAACGGCCTCAAAACCATTGCTACCCTCACCTACTATGTTAAACTCAGAATGGTTATTCAAATAGAGCTTAATGCCGTCTCTCACAATTTTGTGATCATCAACGATCAGAATGTTAATTTTCTTCATGGAAATAATGCTTTTTATTGGGTATTTCAACAGTTATTGTAGTGCCATGTCCAGGGCTTGAATCAATAATGGCATCACCAGAAAGCATCTGCGCTCTATGTCTAATACTGTCAAGGCCGAAATGGTCGGAATTTTCAACCGAATCTACATTAAAACCTTTACCATCATCTTCAACAGATAAAACAATAATATCTTCATAAGACATAAGTTGAACAATTACTGATTTTGCTTTAGCATGTTTTAAAATATTATTGATTGCTCCCTGTACAATTCTATATAAATGAATACCAACTCGGCTTGACAAGGGACCTTTATTCATGTTATGATAAAAGTTGAATTTAGTTTCAGCGTACTCATTAAGGTCAGCTATTAGACTTTCGATTGATAAGATGATGCCAAAATCCTCAATGCTCTTTGGCATCAAATTATGTGATATTTCACGAGTTTCTCCAATGGCCTGTTTCAAATATTCAAGACCTACCATTAATCTATCTTCAATATCACTTCCCTTTTCAACTTTTGATTTCAAGGCATTAAAATTCAAAGATACACTAGTAAGCTTCTGACCTAAGCTATCATGTAACTCTTTAGCTATTCTACTTCGCTCCCTATCTTCCGTTTCTATAATAGTTTGAATTATGCGCTCTTCAGCCAATACCCTATCTGTTATATCAGTTATAAAGCCTTCTAAGTATCCATTTTCAATCTCCTGACCTTTGTCATAAACCCATTTATTACCTGCGGGTGTTTCTATCTCATAAACAAATTGATAGGTTCTTTCTTCAGCTACAGCCTGCTTAACTTCCTCATTGACTTTATCCTTGTAGCTATTCTTTATCAAATCAAAAATAGTACGTTTCCCTTTCACAAAATCATCAGGACTATAACCAGTTAATTGGATACTTCCATTACTCACAAAGGATAATGCATATTTATCTTCATATGAGCAACGGTAAACCATACCTGGTAAATTAGCCATTAGCGCCAAAAGTCTTTCTTGACTTTTTCTAATAGCTATTTCTGCTTTCTTTCTTTCGTGGATATCTACGTGAGTTCCGATGATCCTTAATGGTTTACCTTTTTTCGACCTAGAAATTACCTTTCCATGAACCAAAAGCCACTTATAAGTTCCTTTCTTAGTTTTGATTCTATACTCTGTCTCAAAATTATCTGATTCATTATTAAGGTTACTCTTTAATACAAGCAATGCTTTTTTTACATCGGAAGGGTGAATTTTCTTGTAGTAGTCACGAATATTTTGAGCCATATCCTGAACCCTATAACCTAACATCTCAGCTTGAAAATCATTGAACTTCAGGTTGCCATCTTCAATACGCCAATCCCATAATCCCTCTCTAGCACTCTCTATAGCCATGGAAAGTCTTTCTTTATTTTCAACCTGATCTGTAATATCAAATAACAAGCCGTCAATCACATAATCACCATTGCTTAATTGAGTAGGCTTAAAACGAATAGATACCCAACGTGTAATCCCTTTATACTCAATAGGTAAAGACATCTCGCCACTTTGTTGATTTTCGAAGGTGTCTTTTAAGATTTGCCGCGATAAATGAATAAACTCATCAGTCAGTAAATCTCTTGGTCTAATGTTATTTTTAATTATTTCCTCTTGAGAAATGCCTAAATACTTTTCACTATTACCACTTGAATACTGTAAGGTAAACTCCTCATCTGTGTTTAATCTAAAGAGCATACCCGGTAAGTTATCTGTAACAGATTGAAGTTGCTCCTTACTTAAAAGCAATTCCTTCTGAACCTTGTAATAATCTGAAACATCAATAATAAAGGCTACACTATATCTTACACCTGATATAATTAATGGGCAAATATTAAATTCACAAAAAAACAGTGACCCATCTTTTCTTTTGGTAACAAGCTCTTGTTCTCGTCCAAAATGAAACTCTCTATTTTCTTCCTCTAGTCCCGCCCTTACTTGGTTTAATAATGGCCAAAATTCTTCAGGTATGAATTTTTCAGCTGTTTCACCAATCATTTCCTCAGGTTCATAATCGAAGTACTCTGTAAAGCGTCTATTAACATTCTGTATTTTACCTTCTTTAAATAAGACAATTGCTGCCGGGCTACTTTCAATGACCCTTTCAAAAACATTGAGTGTGTATTCTAATTTTTCATTAATAGATTTGACATGGGTAATATCTTGAGCAACATAAAGAACATAGTCTATTTGATCATCTTTTAATATGGGAATCAATGAAGATTGAGATGACCCTCTATGACCATTAGGAGCCTTAAATTGCTCCTCGTATTTTATAGTCTCCTTTTTTTCAAATAAGGTGTTAATTTTATCTAATCTGAATTGTTTTTCCTCTTCTTCAAGATTGAGTACTTTATCATACAGAAAATACAAAGGCTTACCTATTACTTCCTTTTCAACAAATTTGGTGTGTTCTTCTATTGCTTTGATAAAGGTCTTTGGCAGCCTTAGAATGATAAGTTGATCCGCCTCTTTTTTTAAAAGGGCAATAAAATCATTGGTATTCTCATAGATTAATGAAAGCGTTCTTTCCTTCTCTTCAACAACATCAAGTGCCTTCTTTAATTTTGTTTCTTCAAGCTTCTTACGCACTGTGGCAAACCAGAACACCACGAGCCCAACCAGTATTGC
>CAYGNU010000203.1:0-7865 GCA_964351175.1 uncultured Roseivirgaceae bacterium
AACAAATAAATAATAATGATTTTTACTTTCAAAACTGTTATAGGGTATTTTTTTATCTCATATTTAGCTTTTTTATAAAGAAATCGATTGCCTTGCCTATTTTTAAACCTTATTTTTTAAAAATTTTTGATTATTTTTTAAAAATAAGTTTATTTTGATTTTAAGAATAAAATACAGGTATGCTATTTTATTGAATGTCTCATTTAGGGCATAGTAGAACACCTCAACTTCTTTTTTGAATTTTACACTGACTTCGCTGTTGGAATTAGGCTAATTTTAATTGCTTTAAAATATATACTGCGGTATCTTACACTATGGGCAATTAAACTGATTAGTTATGAAGAATATATTAGTTACAATTGATTTTAGTGAAAATGAAAACATTCTCCTTGACAAAGCATTTCAGATGGCTGATGCTTTCAATTCAAAGTTATGGTTAATGCATATTGCTGCTCCCGATCCAGATTTTGTTGGATATGAAGTCGGACCACAATACATTAGAGATAGCAAGGCAACAGAACTAAAAAAAGAACATAAGCTCCTTCAAGAATACAGCTCCAATTTGAAGAAAAAAGGAATTGACTCGGAAGGTCTGCTCGTTCAAGGCGCAACCATCGAAATGATAATAAAAGAATCTGAGAAGCTAAATGTTGATTTAATTATTGCGGGACATCATGACCATGGTTTTTTCTACAATGCTTTTATCGGCAGTGTATCTGGCGATCTCATAAAAAAATCAAAAATACCAGTACTAATAGTTCCATTAGAATAATAGCAGGTTGATTTACATGAGGTTATATATTTCAAATTTTACAAAAAATATATGATCTAAGTTTTCTTTTTTCGATTGATTTAAATTCCAAAAGTACCTCTACTATTCGCTTCTTAGTGTTTCTGCTGGATTCGCTGTAGCCGCCCTGAGCGACTGGTAACTAATGGTAATCAAGGAGATAACGATTAATATAAATCCAGCAATAACAAAATGTAACGGACTTAAACTTACCTGATACGCAAATTCCGATAGCCACATGTTCATCGCATACCATGCTGCAGGAACAGCTATAATAAAGGCGATCAAAACCAATTTGGTAAAATCCTTACTTAAAAGACCTACAATACTATTGACAGAGGCGCCCATCACCTTTCTGACACCAATTTCCTTTTTCCTTTGTTCAGTGAGGAAAGACGTTAAGCCTAATAACCCAAGACATGCTATTATTATCGCCAATGAAGAAAAAATGGTCATTAGCCAACTTGAATTCTCCTCTGCTTTATATAACCTATCTAGGTCCTCATCCAAAAACTGATAGGTAAATGGATATTCTGGCGCAAACTTCTTCCACTCCTGTTCTACTACAGCCATTTTAGCTTCCAATGGCCCTTCATTAAATTTAATTGACAATGTGAAACCATTTCTAGGATCATTCCTTAATACCAGTGGCTCAATTGCTTGATGTAAAGACTTATAATGGAAATCTTTTACAACCCCCACAATTTGACCTATGGGGTGACCATCCATCGCTTGAATTCTTGTGCCTAAAGGGTTAGCCAACATCAACTGTTTAGCTGCTGTTTCATTGATAAGGTACCCTTGAGAAGAATCAGATGCATACTGAGATGAAATGTTTCTTCCCTGCACAACTTCTAAGTTGTAAGCATCAGCAAAGTCATAATCAATGATCATTGTATTTATATTCATTCTTATATCCTCATCTGGAAGGTTATAAGTCCAATGAGAACTAGTATAGCCAGGTACTCCATTGGAAGTGGCAATGCTTTTTATTTCAGAATAGCTCTTTAGATTATTCTTGAATACATCAAGGTTATTCCAAGTTGATGTAGGTGGGGTGAAATATATGATCTCTTCTTTGGAAAATCCCAGCTCTTTATTGGTCATATATCGCATTTGACTTATTACTATAAAAGTACCAATGATTAGAAATGCGGCTATGGAGAATTGAAATACTGTAAGTACTTGTCTTAATAAGATATTACCACCTTTTACGCTTGCTTCCTTTAAAGCTTTTGCAGGGTCGAAAGCTGAAAGGTAAAATGCAGGATAACTCCCTGCCAATACGCCAGTAATTATTCCTGTTGCAATTAAAACAAATACAAAAACGTAATTATCTAAATAGTTAGAAGTTAAATCAAAACCCATTGTAGCATTAAAAATTGGGAGAACAATCTCGAGTAATATCAAACTGAGTATAAGTGCAAAAAAAGTAAGTAATAATGTCTCACCAAGAAACTGATAAATTAACTGAAAACGCTGGGCGCCTAATACTTTCCGCACTCCAACTTCTCTAGCACGTTTCATGGCGCGTGCAGTTGAGAGATTCATAAAATTAAAACAGGCTATAACCAAGATGAATATGGCAATAGCCGAAAAGATATAAATGTTGTTGATATTACCATTGGCTGAATCTCCCCTAATACCAGTTGTAAAATGGATTTCACTGATTGGTTGTAGCCAATCATTCACGGCAGATTCCTTATACTTCCTCTTTCTTAATTCGGTAAAATACTTTTCTAGATTAACCTCAAAATCTCTTGCTTCTACATTTTCGTTTATCATGAAATATGTAGAATAATTCCAGCTTTCAAAATCTTCCAAGAACTTATCTTTTGGATACCCAAATTGACTCTCAACAATATCACCCATAGTCTCAAAAGGTGCGATATATTCAAATTGTAAGTGAGAGTTTCTTGGTATGTCTTCAAACACACCCGTTATCTCAAGGTCATAAGTATTGTCGTATCTAATAGTCTGACCTATCGGGCTTTCGCCAGGAAAGAAATTCTTTGCTACCGATTCTGAAATAACAATAGTAAAAGGTCTTTTTAAAACTTCTTCCTTTATACCAGAGATCAATTTAAAGGAAAATATATCAAAGAAATCCTGATCACCTAAAGCAAAATATAACGGAGGAAGCACCTTTTCTCCTTTTGATAATAATGGTGCCTCATCAATAATGGTATAACGTGTAAAAGTTTCAATCTCACCAAAATGATCATTCATTGCTGGCCCAAAACCAGGTGGCAGCCAAGTTTGCATGCTTATAACTCCAGCATCATTTTGAGATTTAGGGATATATCTATATACCTTATCTTTATTGGTATGAAAGTCTTCATAACTCAGTTCAAACTGAACATAAAGTGCAATTAGAAAGCAAGATGAAAGGCCTATCGCAAGACCAATAATATTAATAGATGAATAGCCTATATTATTAGCTAAATTTCGGAAGGCAATTTTGAAATAATTCTTCAGCATTTTGAGTAGAATCTTTGGTTATGGCTTATAAGAGCGTAAAAAACACCAAAAGGTTGCATGCATCTAGATGATTTAATGAATTTATGACTTTATCAACCTAACAAACATTAGTTATAATCATTATATTTGATTTTTTAAGTTTACAAATATGTTGAATTCGAAGATTGTAGGATTAGGCCATTATGTTCCTGAAAGGGTAGTAACCAACCAGGAACTCTCAGAAATTATTGATACTAATAATGAGTGGATTATTGAGAGAACCGGGATTGAAGAAAGAAGATTTATTGATCCAACCAAAGATACTGTAGCGAACATGGCTGCAAAAGCAACGCATATGGCTTTAGAAAGAGCCAATCTTGAGGTTAAGGATATAGATTTTATTGTGTTTGCCACCATCACACCAGATTATTTTTTTCCTGGTTCGGGAGTATTACTTCAGAGAGAGTTAGGGCTCGAGTCCATTGGTGCCCTAGACATTCGCAATGCTTGCTCTGGTTTTATATATGCACTGTCAACTGCCGATGCTTTTATAAAAACTGGGATGTATAAAACCATACTAGTAATTGGTGCTGAAATTCAGTCGACCGCTCTTGATTTAACAACAAGAGGAAGAAATACAGCGGTGATATTTGGTGATGGTGCTGGTGCTGCCATATTACAAGCCTCTGATCATAAAGGAATATTATCAACACATCTTCATTCTGATGGACGATTTGCTGAAGAACTTTATGTGAAGGATCCTGGAAGTAGTAGGCCTCACGAAGAGAGACAACCCGAACAAATTTTAGATACTTCTAGCTTCAAAGTACATATGAACGGGAGTATGGTCTTTAAGCATGCTGTTGTGAGATTTAGTGAGGTAATTATGGAAGCTCTTGAAGCCAATAAATTGACTAAAGATGATATAGATTTACTCATACCGCATCAAGCTAACTTAAGAATCAGCCAATTCATTCAAAAGAAATTTGAACTGGCGGACGATAAGGTTTATAACAATATCATGCGATATGGCAATACAACTGCTGGCTCCATCCCTATAGCCATGAGTGAGGCATTTGGTGAAGGTAGGATTAAACCAAATGATCTTATATGTCTAGCTGCTTTTGGTAGTGGCTTTACTTGGGCATCTGCATTAATTAGGTGGTAATAAGAAGTTTATCAAAGTCTTAACTAATGAAGTTTAAAATGAATTGTTATATTTAGTTAAACTAAATGAACCTAAGACATAATAGATGAAAACCACACAGTATAACCCTAGTCAACTTGAAGTTAATTTTGCAAGGGCCATTGAAGATCTTCAAGATCAAATAGAAAAGCATTTACCTAACAATCAAATTATTAAAGTCGAAAATAAGATAAGTGCTGACAATCCTTTAGTGAAATTTTATTTGCTTGACAACGATGGTGATCCCCATGAATTGGTGATCAAGGTTATTCAAACGCCTGATAAGTTCTAAATTTCACCCATATTACGGGATTTATAATGATTTAAGAATCACTTTCTTATGATTAAATATTCTACGATTAATTTTTATTAAAATTTTCAATCAATCATGTTTAAATCGATTCTTTCTCTAGTGTTTATTATATGCTCAATAACTATTAGTAGCCTAGCACAGCCAGCACCACCAGTTGCTCTGCTTAACCGTGCTCCTGCATTAAAAGAGATGCCTGTAGCTCCTCCAGAAGTTGAGGGCTCTAGCTATCTTAATGAAGAATGGTTACTTGGTAACATTGAAATCAAAAGAAATAATATCATTGAAGATGTACCCATTAGATATGATATTAAAAATCAATCACTTGAAATCAAATATGATGGCCAGGTGAAAATTTGTCCTCTAGACAGGATCCATAACTTTTCATATTTAAATTTTGAGGGTAATCAGTTTAAATATTTTAACACTTCAGAAGTAAACAATATTCGTTTTGATTTACCGAAAGGTATTTGTAGAATTTTAGTAAATGATAATACCAAGCTGATCAAATATATTTACGCAGAAACAATTAAATCAAACTACAATGTCGCTCTTGCCATTGGTGATCCAAATCACAAAATCGTTATAAAAGAAACTCCCTTTGCCATTGCAAATGATGAGGTTTATGAGGTTAAAAGTACGTTGAAAGCAAACTCAAACATATTTGGAACAAAAACTGAATTGATTAAATCATTTGCTAAAAAGAATAAATTGAAGTTTACAGATGACGAAGATTTGATTCAGATATTTGAGTATTATAACTCACTCTTGTAGTACTTGATTAAGCCTTTTGTGTTCTTATAAAGGTTTTCAAAAGGTTATTCCTAAATTGTTGCGTTTCTAAATCTTCAGTTCGCGCTGATAATTTATTTTTTTCAATCAAAATGCTGTTTTGTTCATCAAAGCGTTGAATTTCTTTAGAACCAAAATTGTATGGTGCATTAAATGAATCATTTTGCAGTTTATAATTCAGCTTTTGCAACATGCTACCTGCCACCTTCTCAAAAATATCAATTTCCTCAACAGGCATTTGACTCAAGTATTTGCCAGAGTTATTATTGATTATTGGTCTTTTAACATTCTCCCACATTTCACCTGCCTCTGCCGTCATATTAGACTCTTTTGAATCGTAATAATGAAGTGAATTTTCATCAAAGTCCAAATCTAGCCTGTCACAGATATTACGAACTACTTTTTCAGGAGAGTGAATTAGGTCTTCATAGGCTATGGTCATAAATCTATCTTGATCAACAGAATGTCTGACATGTTCAGCAGCGATTTGATCCTCAAGCCAATCTTGTGCGATATGATAAACATGTTTAGGGCCTACAATAGCCTTTTGAAATGAAAGTGCCACATCTCGTCCATCTCTATATAAATGAATATAGAACGGTCGAATATTGTGCAATTCCATAGCATTAAAATAATGAACATTAAAAGTGCTTTTGCAGCACCAGACAGAAGCCCCTTCTGAAGCCGATTTTAATTCATAGACAACTCTAAAGATTTCAAATAAAGTATTCTCCTTACAATTATCAAAGATTTCATTAACCTCCAATTGCACATTCCAAGGAACTGGATTTGACTCAATCCATTGGCATACATCGCCAATTAGTTTTCTAAAATTCAATTCGCTTTCTAAATCTCCATAATGATCTAAAATGGGAAAGAATGTTTTAAGAATATGTGGTGGATGTGGTGCACAAATCTCTTTAAATTGATTCAGAATTAACCTTAGGAGGTTAGTCCCTGATCTTTGCGTTCCAATAACCTGAATACCTGAAATATCTATCATTAATTACCAAAAAAGAAAAAACCTATCGCACCAAAACCAACAATCAAATACAAGAAATTAACTTTGAATTTTAGCAATGCTATCAAAGAAACTACAATGATAAAAATTGAGATTGTATAACTGTCCAAATTACGACCTATTACCCAGACAGAATAAAGAATAAATGAAATTACCATTGGCTTTATAGCCTGTAACATGGACAACCACTTTACATTCATGCTAAACTTCTTTAACCTTCCAGATAACAAAATCATTAACAATGATGATGGTCCAAAAATGCCAATAGTAGCTACTAAAGCGCCTAATAGTCCATTTACTTTATAACCTACAAATGCTGCACTTATCAATATTGGCCCTGGTGTCACTTGTCCAATAGCTATAGCATCTATGAATTGAACATTATTTAGCCAATTCATCTCCTCTACTATAATACTTTGTAAGATCGGTACCATTACATAACCTCCTCCGAATAAGGTGAGGCTGATTTTAGAAAAAACTTCAAAAATCTTCATGGTTTGGTTAGTTGGAATCAGTACGCCAATCATAATAATTGCGGCAAAAACGGTACTTAATATCAAAGGAACCCAGTCAACTTTAGCGCTACTTTCTTCTGGCAAATTGGCTGTATCTTTTTGCTTAAAAAAAATAAGGCCAAAAAGGGCACTTCCGATGAGACAAAGTATAAAGACTAAATACCCACTGAAAAAAAACTGAATAATAAGGCCTGTTAATAGAATAAAGGAATGTTTCCAAGACGTTATACTTTTCTGAGACATGTTAAATGCTACTGAAATAATAACAGCAACAATAACTGGGATAACTCCCTGAATTACACTTCTCACTTGAGGTAAATTGCCAAACTCAAGATAAAAGTGCGTGGCTATTACCACTAAAATGAAGGAGGGTAAAATGACCGAAAAAATAGCAACAAATCCTCCCTTCCAGCCTTTTAAATAATAACCTATATAAGCTACTGTGTTCACAGCCACAGGTCCAGGCAAAACTGAAGCAAGGGAGAAGCCATTCATAATAACATCTTCGCTTATTTGTTTATCTCTTTCCACCATCTTGTTAATGACCACAGCGACTAAGGCTGAAAAACCTCCAAAGGAGGATACTCCAACCACTAGAAAAGTTTTAAAAAGATAAAATAGAGAGGGTTGAGAGTTTTTATCGCGATTCAATAGAAAATTAATTTGTACGAAAATTACTATTCAAAACCTATTTCCAAAAGAAAACAGCAGTTATAATTTACTTAGGGCGTGCAAAGAGATTTTAGTTAACTATTGAATTCCAATATTTAATCAGATAATAGAAATCATCC
>CAYGNU010000204.1:0-7858 GCA_964351175.1 uncultured Roseivirgaceae bacterium
TCCAGAAACAACGATTGAAACCCTGATCCCAGATGTCAAAGGTAATTGGGATGCATTATATAGAATGATTGAGGGTGGTCAAGAGGTTGTTTCTCATAATATGGAGACTGTTGAAAGGCTTTACAGAAGAGTAAGACCTCAGGCAAAATATGTCCGAAGCCTTGAGCAGATCAAAAAAACTAAAGAAGCCAATAAGAGAACCAAATCTGGTATTATGCTAGGTGTTGGTGAGACAATTGATGAAGTGCATAAAGCAATGGACGATTTGGTAGCTAATGGCTTAGATATATTAACGTTGGGACAATATCTTCAGCCAACAAAAATGCATTTGGAGGTGGCCGAATTTATTCATCCAGATCAATTTGAAGCTTACAAGGAAGAAGGTTTGAAAAGAGGATTGAAGTATGTAGAATCTGGGCCTTTGGTTCGATCTTCATACCATGCAGAACGCCATGTCAATGTTCCTATCTAAATATAATCTACACTTGATTGATTGGTCGTTGATCTAAATAACCCTTAAGGTTATCATAAGCAATATTGATTAACCGCTGTCTTGCCTCTTTACTTATCCAAGAAATATGAGGCGTAATAATGCAGTTTTTAGCGGTAAGCATTGGATTATCGGCAGATGGAGGTTCGACAGACAAAACATCTAATGCGGCTCCAGCTATCTTGTCATTATTTAAATGAGCGGCGAAGTCATTTTCATTAATAATAGCGCCTCGACTAGTATTGATTAGGAAAGCGGTTCTTTTCATTTTACTAAGTAGTTCATTATTGACAAGCCCTTTGGTTTCTTTTGTCAATGAAGTATGGACAGAAATAAAGTCCGATTTTTCGAATAATATTTCTAACTCGCATAGTTCACCTTGGCTAACACTTTTTGCATGACGAGAATGAATTAAAACATTCATGCCAAAGGCAGTGGCTATCTTCGCCACTTCTTTTCCTATGCCTCCATAGCCAATCAAACCCATAGTTTTGCCATGAAGCTCAATCAAAGGCTTTTTGAAATAACTGAAGTCTTCACTTCTTACCCATTCTAGCTCTTGAACACTTTTATTATGAATTCCAACTCTATTGGTAAGTTCTAAGAGTAATGCAAATGTATGTTGTGCAACAGAGGGTGTGCCATAGGCAGGAATATTAGTAACCGTTATATTTCTACTTTTTGCTTCATTCAAATCAACATTGTCAGTGCCGGTTGCACATAATCCAATGTACTTCAGTTTTGGAAGCTGTTCTAATTCAGTTTTACCCAGTTTTATCTTGTTGATTAATAATACCTCTGCATCTTTTGATCGTTCAATTAATTGCTCAACTGGTGTGCGATCATATATAGTTACAGTTCCAAAAGATTCAAAAGGCTTCCATGATAAATCGTTTGGATTGAGCGTGTGGCCGTCAAGGATTACTATATTCATAATTTTAAGATAAAAAAAACCCATTGGTAAGCACCAATGGGTTTGTCAAGAATAACTTTTAGTTATTGCCTCCTACCGTCTGATCTTGCAGTTTATCTACTACTATTCTTTGATCTCTATTGGCTAATACCCAAGCAGTATAGAATACTAATTCTGCTCTTTTTCTAAGCATATCAAAATTGATCTTGTCAATAGTATCAGTTGGTTTATGATAGTCTTCATGTACGCCATTGAAATAGAAGATGATAGGCACATTGTTTTTAGCAAAGTTCCAATGGTCAGATCTGTAATATATTCTATCTGGGTGATTTTCATCATTATAAGTATAATCAAGATCTAGATTAGAGAAAGTGTCATTTACTTTCTCACTAATTTCATGGAGCTCTGATGACAGACGATCTGAGCCTACTAAATAAACATACTCTGGATTGTCCTTATGCTCAGGGTCAACTCTACCGATCATGTCTATGTTTAAATCAACTACAGTATTTTCTAGGGGGAATATTGGGTTGGTTGCATAATATTCAGAACCCAAAAGGCCTTTTTCTTCACCAGTAACAGTCATAAAAAGTATACTTCTTCTAGGCCCTTTGCCATCATTTTTGGCATTTACAAAAGCCTCAGCTAATTCTAATACTGCCACTGTTCCTGAACCATCATCATCTGCTCCATTGTAAATTTGCCCATCACTCATACCAACATGATCATAATGTGCAGTTACCACCACTAACTCATCTTTTTTATCTGTTCCTTCTAAATAACCCAGAACATTTTCTGAGCTTACTGTTTCAATATCAAAACCTACTTTAATACTTACCTTGGCGTTTTTAATTTTCTTCTTTGATTCCCCTTTGGCTATTGATCTAATAGTTTCAATATCAGAACCCATTAAATTTGCCGCTACCGATGGTTTTAAAAAGAATACCCCATCAGACCCTGCTTCAGGTTTTTTAACGGCTAGTCGCCCACCACTTAAGTAATGTTCCATTTGCTGTCCATAAGTATCGAATGCCTCATCAGATGTTGTATTGATTACAAAAAGATTAGTGGCACCTTTATCTGTGGCAATTTTAGCTGGCCCTCTCCAGGCTCTTGTATTATCCACAACAACCATAACACCTTTACCTTTTACATCTAATCCAGCAAATGATTCTTCAGTACCGGCTCCAGCAAATACAATTTCCTCATTAACCTCACTATCAGTTTGGCCATTGCCATAATAAACGAGACTAGAATAGTCGTTACTTATTTTTTCTTTACCTGAGTTAATATAAATATCACCTGGTTTAGAAGTATATAAAATAACCTCCTGAAGAAAGCCTTTATTATCACCTCCTTTTACAGGGCCGCTTAACCCTAGCTTTTGAAATTGAGCGGCTATGTATGCAGCAGCCATTTTTTGACCTGCTTTGGCAGTTTCTCTGCCTTGCATTGCGTCAGAGGCTAGTATTGATAAATGAGCATATAGGTCATCATTTGTAATAGTATTAGCATACTCCTCTGCCTCTTGTCCATCTTGGGCAAAAGTGCTAACTGAAAGAGCGAGCATTAAAGCGCAAGACAATAGTATCTTTTTCATATTATTTGGTTTAGTCATATCGTTCAAAATTATAAAATAATGACATCCTCATTCTTAAATTCATCCAAGAATTTGACAAGCGGCTATATATGAAATAGACAGGTTGATTTAGGTTTTTTTCTTGGAAAGCTGAACAATTATTATGGCAAATATATTATAACTTTGCACTCCCAAATGGAGGGCAATAATTTAAGCTATATGAAACTAGATATCACTTACAAAGAGAGGTTCGATGCCAGGCATAATGGTCCTGATGAAAATCAGGTGGCTAATATGTTAAAATTTATTAAAGCTGATTCATTGGATCATTTAATTGATGAGACAATTCCTAAATCTATTCAATTAGAAAAGGATATGAACTTACCTTTAGCTAAAAGTGAATATCAGTTTTTAAATGATTTTAAGGCCCTAGCCTCTAAAAACAAAATATTTAAGTCGTACATCGGTAGTGGTTATTATGATACAGTAACTCCTGGTGTTATTCTTAGGAATATTCTAGAGAATCCAGGATGGTATACGGCTTACACTCCATATCAGGCGGAAATAGCACAGGGAAGATTAGAGGCTCTGATCAATTTCCAAACTATGGTAATTGACCTTACTGGAATGGAAATAGCAAATGCTTCTTTACTTGATGAGGGTACAGCTGCTGCAGAAGCCATGACCATGCTTGTTGGGGCCAGAAAAGGACCAAAGAAGAATGCTAATAAATTCTTTGTTGATCAAAATACATTTCCTCAGACATTAGATATTCTAAAAACTAGAGCTATTCCTGTTGGTATTGATCTCGTTATAGGAGACTTGAGTGCCTTAGACTTAACTGATGAAAACTTGTACGGAGTGCTTTGTCAATATCCTAATAATGATGGGGCAGTAGTTGATCATACAGATTTCATTGCTTCTGCTAAGGAAAACAATGTATTTGTTGCTGTAGCTACAGATTTGATGAGTTTATTGTTACTAAAATCTCCAGGAGAGATGGGCGCTGATGTTGTGGTTGGAACTAGCCAGAGATTTGGTGTTCCAATGGGTTATGGCGGGCCTCATGCAGCTTTTTTTGCAACTAAAGACGAGTTTAAAAGACAGATACCAGGCAGAATCATTGGTGCATCTTTAGATGCTCAAGGCAATAATGCCTACAGAATGGCACTTCAAACGAGAGAACAACATATTAGAAGAGAGAAGGCCACATCAAACATCTGTACAGCTCAGGTGCTGCTGGCAGTTATGGCTGGTATGTATGCGGTATATCATGGTCCCCAGGGATTAAAAAAAATAGCTTCTAGGATTCATGGCTTGGCTCAATTACTGAACAAGGCTTTAGAAGCAGTTGGCTTAAAACAAGAAAACGAGAATTTCTTTGATACTTTAAAAGTGTCAGTTTCAGATAAAGCAGCGATAAAGATAAAGGCTGAAGCTCAAGGAATTAATTTTAGATATTTTGAAACTAACCACATTGGAATTGCTTTAGATGAAACAACCAGAATAGAGGATATCGAAGTTATTTTTGATGTACTTGGCGGTAAAGGATTTGATTTCGAAAAAGCATCAATGGATCTAGCTTTGAACTGGCCTAATGACTTGGTTAGAAAGACTGGCTATTTAGAACATGAGGTATTTAATCAATTTCATGCTGAACATGATATGCTTCGCTATATTAAGCGACTAGAAAATAAAGACCTTTCTTTAGTTCATAGCATGATTTCTTTAGGGTCGTGTACTATGAAACTTAATGCTACTTCTGAAATGATTCCTGTAACCTGGCCTGAGTTCGGCAGGCTGCATCCATTTGCACCAATAGATCAGGTTGAGGGATATAATGAGATGTTTAAAAATCTTGAAGAATGGTTGTGTGAAATTACAGGTTTCCACGCGATGTCATTACAGCCAAATAGCGGTGCTCAGGGAGAATATGCGGGCTTAATGGTAATCAGAGCATATCATGAAAGCAGAGGAGATACTCACAGAAATGTTACTTTAATTCCATCTTCAGCTCATGGCACCAATCCAGCGAGTGCAGTAATGGCTGGCATGAAGGTAGTTATCGTTAAATGTGACGAAAAAGGAAATATAGATCTTGATGACTTAAATGCTAAAGCTGTCGAAAATAAAGACAACTTAAGCGCTTTGATGGTAACTTATCCTTCTACACATGGAGTGTTTGAAGAAAGTATCAAAGAAATCTGTCAAATTATCCATGATTGTGGCGGCCAGGTTTACATGGATGGTGCCAATATGAACGCGCAAGTTGGGCTTACTAGTCCAGCGAATATCGGTGCAGATGTTTGTCATTTAAACCTGCACAAAACATTCTGTATTCCTCACGGTGGTGGTGGGCCTGGAATGGGACCTATTGGAGTAGCTAAACAATTAGCACCATTCCTACCAGGTAATCCGCTGGTTAAATCCGGTGGGGATAATGCTATTACAGCGATTTCTGCCGCCCCTTACGGCAGTGCTAGTATTTTAACCATTTCGTATGCTTATATTGCTATGATGGGTAGAAATGGATTGAAGAGAGCTACGCAGATCGCAATCCTCAATGCCAATTACATCAAGGAGAAGTTGTCTGGCCATTATAATGTATTATATACGGGTAAGAATGGTAGAGCAGCGCATGAAATGATAATTGATTGCCGCGACTTTAAAAAGTTTGGTATCGAAGTAGAGGACATGGCTAAGCGATTAATGGACTATGGTTTTCATGCACCAACAGTTTCTTTCCCTGTTGCAGGTACTATGATGATTGAGCCAACAGAAAGTGAAAACATTCATGAACTTGATCGTTTCTGTAGTGCTATGATTGAAATAAGGAATGAAATCCGTGAGGTAGAATCGGGTGTTGCAGACAAGGAAGACAATGTATTAAAAAATTCACCACATACAGCGGCAGTTATTACAGCTTCTGAGTGGAATAAGCCATATAGCAGAGAAAAAGCTGCTTATCCGTTACATTACGTAGTAGCTAACAAATTCTGGCCTTCAGTGGGAAGAATTGATAGCGCTTATGGAGATAGAAATTTAGTTTGTAGTTGTTTGCCTATTGAAGAATATACAGAAGATAGCGAGCCAGTAGAAGCTTAATAACTTATATAATTTAAAACAAAAAATGCCGCTTTTAAGCGGCATTTTTTGTTTTAAATTACTTTGGGTTATTCATTATAAAGCACAGTAATAACTGTTTGACCAACAGCTTGGAGCGTTTCTTTACTTATAATATCCATATTGTCTTTGTGAGTATGATGAAAATCTCCGAATGATCCATCTTCAGGATTCATAGGAATAATATCAATCATTGGAATTCCTGTATTCTTATTAACAAAATAATGATCATCAGTAATTGATCCGCCAGGTTTTCTGATGAAATAGCGGTCATAACCGAGTACTGAAGCTTGTCCCCAGACTTTATCAACAATTGATGGAGCAGTTCGATTTGAATAGTCTTCTATATAAAATTTGGCATTCTTGCCACCAACCATATCTAATAATATCCCATAAAAAGCAGCATACTTTTTCTCATGTTTGTTTTTGGACCAATATTGAGAGCCTATACACCACCATTCTTCCCAGCCATCTCTAACTGGTGTGTATTTCTGATGAGAACTATCATTACCCCAATCTTCACCATCAAAAAATATTATGTCTACACCTATTTCTAACGAGTCGCTATTAGGAAGTAGCCTTGCTATTTCCAGCAATACTCCTACACCGCTCGCGCCATCATTGGCTCCTAGGATTGCCTCATCTTTTCGCTCCGTATCTTTATCGGCAAATGGCCTGCTGTCCCAATGTGCCGCTAGAAGAACCCTTTTAGTAGCATCAGGATTATAACTTGCGATAATATTTCTAAGCGCCATTAATTTATAATCAAATGACGTTGCTTCAAAAGTTTGTTCTGTCACTTCCCATCCATAAGATTTTAGCTTACTTACCAGATAGTCTCCTGCCTCGATATGTGGTCTCGTGCTAGGTACTCTGGGACCAAAATCAACTTGTTTTTTTACGAAGCTGTAAGCAGAATCAGCATTAAAACTTGGTGCCCGTAACACTTTTACATTCTCAGAGACTTTATCTTCTGATGTGGTTTTATTATTACTATCACATGAAATAGCCAAAATAGCCAAGATAGTTAACCTTAATATTTGTTGTTTGGTCATCTTTAAGATTTAAAAAGTTGTGATTTTACGCCTTTAGGCCATGTTATCGTAATACATTGTTTGTAAAGCAAATAAAATTGATTTAGATTTGCACCGTAAATATAATAAGTTTCTGAGGGGACACCGAGTCCCCTCTTTTTATATTAAGAATTTGAAAAATTTACAGTCAGGCATAAGGCAAATGGCAGAAGGCTTCCTCACTAACAATGAGCATTTTATTGTTGATGTGATAATGTCATCGGAAAATGGACCTTCTAGAATTTTGGTGTTGCTTGACGGGGACAATGGCGTAACCATTGATGATTGTGTTTCTTTAAGTAGGGCCATAGGTCATGAACTGGAAGAAAACGAACTAATGGAGTCTAAATATACTCTTGAAGTTTCTTCTCCTGGAGTTGATTTTCCGCTTTCATCTGAGCGCCAGTATTTAAAAAATATTGGCAGAAGTGTTAAGGTTTATACCAATGATGGGAAGGATTTCATAGGTATTCTTAAGGAAGTGTCAGAGTCAGTAATAAAGTTGGATAAAGAAGTGAAAAAAGGTAGAAAAATCACTTTTGAGCCTACAGAATTGCCATTGGGTGAAGTAAAAAAAACTATTGTTCAGGTTTCATTTAAAAATTAACTAATAAGTATAAAATGGATGCTTCTGTATTAATCGAGTCTTTTGCAGATTTTGCGAAACAGAAAAACATTGA
>CAYGNU010000205.1:0-7858 GCA_964351175.1 uncultured Roseivirgaceae bacterium
TGAAGGAGCAATCAGAAAACATTAAGAAATACTACTTAAAAGGCCTAAAAGAAGGGCAACAAATGACAAGCATAGAGGCTAGGAAGGCTAGAACTAAATGGGGCAAATTTGACTCAATTAATAAAACAGTAATCAAAAGACTAGCTAAGTCAGGAATCGATCCTAAGGAAGTGCCTGATAGTACCGAAGTTGCTGAGAAAATAGCGTCATTTTGGAACTTAGGTTTTCTGATTCATGATATGAAAATTGCCGCTGATCAGGCCTCTCATGTAATCAGTTCGATAAAAACCATGGGCATTTCAAGTCAAAATTGGTCAAAAAATGTAGATGTAAATGCTACTTTAAAGGATGCACTAGCTATTATTCGAAGTATCACGAAGAGTGTTGACCTAAAAATATCAACAGAAGAAAATTTACCTCCTATAGAAGCCTGCCATGGTGAACTGGTACAGGTATGGATTAACTTGATTAAAAATGCTATTGAAAGTCTCGTTAATCATAAGGTGAAAAACCCAACGGTTTGGGTAACTACCCGTGAAGATAAAAATAGCATCTTATTAATAGTAGAAGACAATGGTATTGGTATCTCTGCTGATATTATTGAAAAAATATATGACCCCAATTTCACCACTAAGGTGAAGGGTATTTCTTTAGGACTCGGTGTGGGGCTTACAATTGTTCAAAGGATTGTAGATGAACATGAAGGATTAATTGTCGTCTCAAGCATTCCGGGTAAAACCAAATTTGAAGTTTCCATAAAAAAGCAACCCTCTTAAAACTACAATTATGAATAACATATTTATTATTTGTGTAGATGACCAACCAGAAGTACTCAACGCTTTGGAACAGGACTTGGCAATATTCGATGAAAAAGTGAATGTTGAAGTATGCGATACAGCTGCCGAAGCTCTCAAGTTATTAGATGAAATAGACGAGAAAGGCAATTATGCGGCACTAATAATTACCGATCAGGTAATGCCTAAAATGACGGGTGTAGAATTGTTATCAACCGTATTAGAAGATGGACGATTTGAAGGCATTCAAAAGATACTGCTAACAGGTCTAGCTACGCACCAAGATACCATTGAAGCAATCAATTCAGGTGGCATAGATAGCTATATTGAAAAACCATGGCAAAAGAACCATATAATATCTGTTGTAAAAAAGTCGCTTACCATCTACATAATAAATAAAGGTTTAGCCTATGAGCCGTTTTTGGATTTATTGGATCAGGAAACGCTTTACAAAGCACTAAAAAACAACACTTAAAGACAGTATTTTTTTACTCTAAGTCATTCTAATAAGATGATGTAAATCATGTTCAGACCTATTAAAGCAGTGTTTTTTAGCGTTGCTTCATGACGAAATTTGTAAAGTAAAACAAGGAGCCTTATGCTACGTATTCCACTAATTATCCTAACGATTTTAATTGGCTGCTCTGCTTTTGGTCAGCAACAAGAAAATAAAATAATCAATCAAAAAGATCAGTTCTGGGGGAGTATTAACACAACAACAAGACTTACAGATAGCTTCGGTATTGTAGGTGATTTTCACATTAGAAGAGATGATTTTATTCAGGAACCCAACTTTTATTTTGCGAGAATAGGTGCCGCCTTTTGGATAACTGACAGGCTAACACTAGTGGGCGGTTATGCTCACTTGTGGTTATCAAAGTCTTTTGAAAACCGTGATAATGTATATCAGAATGAAAATAGAATTTATCAGCAAGTACAGTGGCGACAAAAGGTTGGTAGGGTCACTTTTGTTCAGAGAATTAGGAATGAGCAGCGATGGCACGAGGTGATAGACAGCGATGGGTTAGTAGACAGAATTCGCTTCTCTAATCGGGTACGATTTCTCTCATCTTTTAACATTAAAGTTTTTGAAAATCCAAAACTACCTTCCATTTCAATTGCGGATGAGGTGCATGTGCATTTTGGTAAAGAGATTATCTATAATACTTTCGATCAGAACCGAATATTCGCTGGACTTCAGGTGCCCCTAATGAACAACCTCAAATTTGACATTGGTTATATGTTGGTTTATCAGCAGCGCTATTCTGGAAATGAATATGACATGAACCACACCTTCCGTTGGTTTTTCTATTACACTCCTGATTTTAGAGGCAAGAAAGGCAGTCCGCATTATGCATTGCCTGGAGACGAATAATCTCAATTAATTAGTATTTATTAGCCTTAGTAATTATTTCAGATAATTAAATTACACCTAAAAAGGCCTGTAAAGACAATCTTTCAAATGAAATCAACATTAGTTATTTATTAAAATAAATCCAATTTTATTTTAACGGAAAAACAAAATAGCTTCTATGTTGTAACTTTGAAATACTTAACCTAAAACCATATGAAACGAATTATTCCATTCTTATTAATCATTGCCGTAGCCTGCGAGCAAAAACCGAAGACCATTATTCCGGCATGGGAACCTTATGATGAGACAGCATGGCTAGAGGCAAATGCCAATCATGAGTCTGTAAGGATGCAGTATAAACTCATTCAATCAAAAATATCTGATAAGAACGATATGCTCGATCAGATAGCAGATCAGGTTAGGTACTTCTCAAAAGAGGACTATGAAAAGCTGACACCACTTATTTTGGAACAGGATATTCCAACTATCCAGTCGCACGTTAAGTCTGGAGAATTATCTTATGAGACATTAACACAGTGGTACCTTTATAGAATAGCTAAATTCGAGAATAGTAAAGATTCCGCTTTAAACAATATCATTGCGATCAACCCCAAGGCTATTGAAGAAGCCCGTAAGCTAGATAAGAGCAAATCTGAAAATGATCACCTAATTTATGGAATACCTGTATTGCTGAAGGATAATACGGGCTTTGCAGGTTTACCAACCACAGCAGGTGCAGCAGCTATGGTAAACAACTATGCTGATGATGCCTTTATTGTAAAAAAAATTAAAGAAAAGGGTGGCATTATTTTAGGGAAAACCAACCTCAGTGAGTGGGCCAACTACTATGCCATGGTCAACCCAAATGGTTATAGTACGGTTGGTGGCCAGACGCTAAACCCTTACGGCCCGAGAAAATTTGATACTGGAGGTTCCAGTTCAGGTAGCGGTTCTGCCATTGCGGCCAACTATGCCGCTGTTGCCGTTGGTACTGAGACTTCCGGATCCATTCTATCACCTTCAAGCTCTAATTCCATTGTTGGACTTAAGCCAACTATTGGGTTGTTGAGCAGAGGTGGTATCATTCCTATTTCGAGTACGCTTGATACCCCCGGCCCAATGACCAAGAGTGTTATTGATAATGCCATTTTCCTTTCGGCAATGACTGGTAAAGATGCTGAAGATGCTGCTACTGCAGACAGCCCTGAAGGGATAAAATATTTTGAAGATGTGAAAACCGGAACAGTTGAAGGTTTACGCTTTGGTGTAATCAAAGGATTTCTTGCCGACACCACTTATCTGGAAAATGTAAGTAAAATAGTGGCCATGGGTGGTGATACAATAGTTATTGCACCAGAGCAAATGGATTATAATGGTTTTACCACACTTTTGAGTGGCGATATGAAAGTAGATCTTCCTCATTATTTTGAAGCCTATAGTGGAGACTCTATCAGCTACACAAGCGTAGGCGATATAGTTTCGTTCAACAAAGGGGACACTACTATCAGAGTGCCTTATGGTCAGGGTAGATTGGAGGAAATCGCAGGGTTAAATATAACAATGGATTCACTGATAAGTCTTAGAGCTGAAATGAATAGAAGAGGTAAAAACTTCTTTGAAAAGCCTATGCAGGAACATAATCTTGATATTATTTTGTCGATTAACAACTGGAATGCAGGGCAGGCAGCAGTGGCCAAATACCCTTGCTTAACCGTGCCTATGGGCTATTCCAAAGAAGGACTACCAAAAGGCATCACTTTCATTGCAAAACCTTTTGAAGAGGCTAATCTATTGAAAGTGGGTTATGCATACGAACAAGCTACCAAATTGAGAAAGACGCCTAAGGCTTATCGTTAACGGCAATTATCACATACACAAAGTCGTCATCTTATTAAGGTGATGACTTTTTTTATGCAATCTTTCCAAATTAAGAAATACATAAATTAATGCCGATTTTAATGATGACTCTATTATCTTGACGATAAATTATCACAGCGTCATGAAAACATCATTCCTTAAATACATCTTATTACTTACAGTACTTTTCAGTTGTAACGTTCCCGAGAAAGCACAAACTGAGGTCAAGATAGCTCCAAAATTTGAGCATGATTTAGCGGAAGGTCCAACACCTTGGACAAGCACAGACTTTGAATTGGAAGAAGAAGATTTCACGTTTGCTATTATTTCTGATTTGACTGGTGGTGAAAGACCGGGTATTTATAGTACTGCTGTATTACAGCTTAATAGACTTGATCCTACTTTTGTACTAAGTGTTGGTGACCTGATAGAAGGTGGCACAGAAGACACTTTGGTGCTGGCCAAAGAATGGGATTCTTTTGACGATAGAACATCAAAATTAAATATGCCTTTCTTTCATTTGGGCGGAAATCATGATCTGACCAACCCTCTGATGCGTAAGTTTTGGCATACCCGATTTGGGCCAACATATTACCACTTTGTATATGAGAATGTTCTTTTTCTTATGATGGACTCTGAGGATTATGAAGAGAAAAGAATGATGGAAATATACTTGGCGAGAGAAGAAGCTCTAAAGATTCTCCGTGGTGAAAAAGAAGGTAATTTTGATGAAACGGAATATTCCCAAATGGCAGAAAGTAAGACTGGAGGTATTAGTTCTGCTCAACATGCTTATTTCAAAAAGGTTTTAGCACAATACCCCGATGTTCGCTGGACTTTTGTTTTTATGCACAAGCCCACCTGGATGCTAGAGGATGATAAAGGTCTTGGGCCTTTGGAAACCCATCTTTCTGGTCGCAACTATACAGTTATCAATGGCCATTTTCACTCTTACTCACACCGCAAGCGTAATGAAATGGATTACATCATGTTGGGTACAACTGGTGGGTTCCAAGCTGAGGGAGACACTATGGCCTTTGATCATGTAACATTAGTACGCATGGACAAAAAACCTGTAATCACCCACTTGAAAATGGAAGGTATTTTAGATGAGACCGGACAGGTCCCTGAACCACTGATGAAGTAATTCTTCACATGATTAAACAATTAGACAATAGCAATATAGATGTTGCTACCATCATGATGCGAGTATTTATGGAATCTTATGCCGTAGAGGCAAAGTTGCTTGGTGCGAAAGATTTTCCTCCACTAAAAAGACCTTTAGAAGGTTATACTAAAAGCACTAATCAGTTCTATGGGTATTATGAAGATGAACAATTGAGTGGTGTAATTGAGATAGTAGAAAAGCCGGAATATACACATATTCAGAGCTTGGTGGTAAGCCCAAATTTTTTCAGAAGAGGTATTGGTAGTAAATTAATAGAGTATGTGTTTAAGCATTACAATTCCAGCACATTTATGGTAGAAACAGGGGCTAAGAATGTACCCGCCATACAACTCTATGAGCGCTTGGGCTTTACATTAATTAAAGAATTTGATACTATTCATGGTATTATTAAAGTACGATTAGAGAGAAGAAACAGTTAATAATTTCATTTTCTACATGCTTATAAGATATGATGTTTAGCAACATACTCTCCCCGGATTCCTGCCTGCCGCAGGCGGGTATTCTGGGGCTTCCTAAAAAGAACTTCTCTCCTTGATTCAAGGGATGCCGGAACAAGTCCGGCAAGAGATAAAAAAACCTCCCCCGAATTAACGGAGGAGGAAAAGATTAAAAAAAATTGACAGGCAGCACCGGCCAAAAAATTTACAACCAACAACCACTACGAATTGGAAAGTAAGCCGGTTTTAATGCTGCGATGTCAAATTGTGGATCTAGTCCACATTATAGTGCAAGAACTTGTTGTTACCCAAGATCTGATTATCATCATTTAAATTATACTTACTCACATGTGGCTCTGAAGAGTGAGGTACATTCTGAAGTCTTACATCTTTGCGCAAAAATGCAGGAACATCCAGTTTGTCCTTAAACTCATTAGCACTCATCTCGGCTTTATTCAGTCCTTTAAGTTTGTTAATACGCTCTTCAGCTTGCATTCTCAAACGCTCTTTGGTACTGTTTACCTCCATCATACCGTCATCATTAATATGCTGATCGGTATCATCTTCGTCTACAATCTCAAACTCTTCTTCCAGCTCAGCAAACAAACCTTCTTCACCTTCAAATTCATCTTCTTCTCTAGTCTCCGGCTTAGCAAATGAGTAACGAGGAGCTTCTTCAGCTGGCTCCTGTCTATCTTCTACCTCTCTAGAGGTAATCTCATTTTTATTAAAGTCATTGACAGTTCTGTCGGTCTTAAAAAGATCTATCTGCTGAGGTGCCTCAAGATCAAATACTTTACGGCTGTTATCCTCTACTGCCTTTTTAGGCTCATCCTTAGTATATAGGTTATTACTCTGAACTTTGTCAAAACCTGTGGCAATAACTGTTACTCTAATGCTTTCTTCCAAATTAGGATCAACACCATGACCAAAGATTACTTCAGCATCATCACCTGCCTGCTCTTGGATGTATTCTGTAATTTCAGTCAACTCATCCATTGACAACTCTGCCTGATCTCCAGAAATGATAGAAAGCAATATCTTCTGAGCGCCATTGATGTCTCTGTTATCCAATAACGGTGAAGCTAGTGCCATTTCAGCTGCTCTGCGCGCTCTGTTCTCCCCTTTGGTTTCGGCAGAACCCATAACGGCAGCACCTGCATTATACATTACTGTCTTAACATCCTGAAAATCCACATTAACATAACCTGCCACCGTGATGATCTCAGCAATACCTTTGGCTGCTGTTGTCAACACATTATCAGCTTGGGCAAAAGCACTGCCTATAGATAGGTTACCATGAATTTCTCTCAGTTTATCGTTAAGTATTACAAGCACAGTATCGCAGCTGTCTTTCAGTGCATCAATACCAGCTTGAGCTTGTGCTATCTTCTTTTTACCTTCAAAAGAAAAAGGAGAAGTTACAATACCTACAGTCAGGATGTCCATCTCACGAGCTATTTTGGCAATAACCGGAGCAGCCCCTGTGCCTGTACCTCCGCCCATACCAGCGGTGATAAACACCATTTTGGTATCAGTACCTAACAGATCTCTTATATCTTCTTTACTTTCTAAAGCGGCATTTTTACCAACTTCTGGGTTGGCGCCTGCACCAAGGCCTTCAGTAAGGTTTACCCCTATTTGTATTTTCGCTGGTATAGCACTAGACTTTAAAGCTTGTGAATCAGTGTTACACACTACGAATTCAACATCTTTAATACCTTGGTTGTACATGAAGTTTACAGCGTTGCTTCCGCCTCCACCTACGCCAATTACTTTTATAATCGATTTGTGATGTTTCGGAATCTCGAATTTATATCCATTGTCATCCATAATATTATTATTTAGTGGTTTGCATTAGTTGACTAATAATCTTTGCCCCCATCGAGGTCATCGATTAACAGTCCTTTGGTTTTGTTAAGTATTGATCTGAAAAAGTCTCCGCCACCGGATTCTTTCTTCTTTGCGGTAAGTTTACCGCCACCTTGCGCTGCCTTATATCGGTCTTCCCTGTTATCTATGGCCCTGAACCCTGATAACACTAAGCCAACTGAGGTAGCATACATGGGGCTCTTAACACTGTCAACCTTGCTTTTACCAAGATGCTCGTTAGGATAACCGATTCTGGCATCCATGCCAGTCATATATTCTACCAATTGCTTCAGGCTGTTCAACTGAGAACCACCACCTGTGACCACAATGCCACCTGACAGTCTATTCTCAAATC
>CAYGNU010000206.1:0-7850 GCA_964351175.1 uncultured Roseivirgaceae bacterium
CCCAATCTGCCCTTTAGCACATCGACGGTACCGGCCTCCAAGCCACGTCCTATTTATTTGGCACAATAAATTTCCTACCAAAGTTTGGTTATTTCATACCAGATGAAGTGCAAAGTGCAATAGCTTCGAGTGATGTTTTTGTAACTAAAACTGCGCTAAAAAGAAAAGTACAGAAGAAATTTACTGAGGCTGTCAAAATTCCAAATGGAGGTACCGTCAATCAATATTTAAATGAAGAGGATCAAAAAAAATTACGATCAATAATTGAAAAATATGGAGGTAAAAATCAGGCTTATGACAATTTCTACAGTCACTTACAACCAATCATTCTATTAACAGCAACTACAGCACTTACGCTGCAATACAATATTGTATATCCTGATAGAGAACTTGAGGATATTGCAAAGGATAACAAATTAAAGTTTCAAAGCTTGAGTAATGTGGATGAAGAAATAGTGGCTTTTGAGCAGTTTCCTATTGATGATCAAATAGAGGCTTTGAAGTATATGATTAATAATTTTGATGCTCATTTAAAGGACTACAATCTAATGGTGAGGTCCTACATGAAAGAGCAGGATATGGAAGTTGTAAAACGCGAAACATTTAAAGCAACCAATAAAAGCGAGGCCTTTAAAGAAGTTTACTATGACAACAGGTCGAAGAAATGGTTGCCGGAAGTAGTAAAATTGATAAACGCCAAACCAACTTTTATAGCACTGGGTGTTCCTCATTTAATAGGCGAAGCAGGTTTAGTCAATTTGTTAATAAAAGAAGGATATACTGTTGAGCCTGTCCTGATTGATTTCGCGCCAGCGAAAACTTCGAATTAAGAAGTTAAACTATCTACTTTACATTTATTACTAAATTGTAGAACAAATAATTAAACCCTCCGTATATTAGTTATACAATTTAGAAACTAATATATGATTGAGACTAAACTTGGTGATTTCGAAGAGGTGATTTTGCTATTGGTAGGCATTTTAGGAAAGGAAGCTTATGCCTTTAAAATAGCAGAGGAGTTCGAAAGCCAGACAGACAGATCGGTATCCATCGGTGCTGTACATTCTACACTCACAAGACTTGGCGATAAAGGATTCTTAGAATCCAAGATGGGTGATGCAAGTGCCGAACGCGGTGGCAGAAGAAAAAGAATTTATGAAATTACTGCTTCAGGACAGCGCGCTTTGAAAAACTCCCGTGACTTCAAAGTTTCTCTTTGGAACCAGTTTCCAGAATTTGCCAATAAGCTAAATTTTAATATTTAATGCACGCTCCTCCAAGGCTGGCTCAAAAACTCTTACAATGGTTCATCAAAGATGAACTGGCTGAAGAAGTATTGGGTGATTTGGATGAGAAATTTTACTACTCAATCAAAAATCAATCAACAACACGAGCAAAGCTCACCTATTGGTATCAGACACTCAATTACCTAAGACCCTTTGCTCTCAAAAACTATACGTCAAACTCAAATAATAACGGCATGTACAAACACAACATCAAAATTGCTTATCGCCATTTGTTAAAAAACAAAGGGTACTCATTTATCAACATCCTTAGTCTTACGATAGGTATTGCAGCTTGTATGGCTATTTTCCTATTCATCCATGATGAAACAAGTTTTGATCAGTTTCATTCAAAAAAAGATCGGATTTATCGTCTAGACGAAATACAAAATTTTTCTGGTACGAAAGAGCAAAAGGTAGCCTTGAGTATGCCTGGCATGGGGCCAAATATGCTCAATGACTTCCCCGAGGTTATTAACTATTCCCGTTATTACCTTCAAGGTAAACGGCTCTTTTCTAAAGGGGAATTAAGTTTGACAGTAGAGAATTTTTTTCTAGTTGACTCCACCTTTCTAAACCTATTTGATTTTCAATTATTGGCAGGAAATCGCTCTACAGCATTGGACGAACCGAACAGTGTCTTATTAACTGAGGAAACTGCACTCAAGTTCTTCCCTACCAAAGAAGAGGCGCTGGGTAGTACTATCAATATGGGTGATGTTAACCTCAAAATAACAGGTATTCTTAGAGATGTTCCTGAAAATTCTCACATGCAGTTTGATGCTCTTGGCACTATCACTACGCTTACAAGCGAAATGCCAGACTTTAATGATCAATTTGGAAGCAATTTTGTAAATACTTATTTAATGCTTGAAAATGACGTAGATGTTGTAGCACTTGAAAGTAAGTTTGACGACTTCTTAATTAGGTATACAGATGATCCTCAAATATTAGACTCTTATGCGCTTTTCCTACAACCGCTATCAAAAGTACATCTCGGCTCTTCTGACATAGAGCACGATTATAATAACTATAGAAAATTTAATGGCACCTATATCAGTACATTCGGCCTTGTTGGCATCTTTATTTTAGTAATTGCCGGAATCAACTTCATGAACCTGACTATGGCCAGAGCTTCAAATCGTTGGAAAGAAATTGGCGTACGCAAAGCTGTTGGTAGTCTAAAAAGTCAATTGTTCAATCAATTCATTATGGAGTCGATGCTCCTATCCTTTTTTGCATTAATATTTGCTTTCATAATCAATTTGG
Source organism: uncultured Roseivirgaceae bacterium (assembly GCA_964351175.1). Classification (GTDB taxonomy): domain Bacteria; phylum Bacteroidota; class Bacteroidia; order Cytophagales; family Cyclobacteriaceae; genus Fulvivirga. The sequence continues at coordinate 2,553 of CAYGNU010000206.1, forward strand.
TCTGTTTACCTCTACTCAATGATGCTATTGGCAGGCAATTATCACTAACTTATTTTATTGATCAGCCACTTTCCATTCTTATAACTATCACTGGTTCTCTCCTTCTTGGATTTATAACTGGTCTTTACCCAGCATTATATATGACAGCTTTTAAAGTGGTTACAATACTGAAAGGAAATAAAATTACAGGCGATAAGTCATTTTTTAGAAGCTCCTTGGTAGTACTGCAATTTGGACTTGCGCTAGCTATGATTGTAAGTACTCTTATCGTACTGCAGCAACTAAACTTTATGCAGAATAAAGATGTAGGATTTACTACCGATAAAATTGTGCTGGTAGATATGAATGGTGAGGCCAATGAGAATTTCGAAGTTATGAAAAATGAACTTCTTGAACTCTCTACTATTGAGGGGGTAACTGCATCTGGCCAGCGATTGGGAAATAATTTTCATCAGTGGGGTTTCAAGGTGAAAACCGACACTGGCATTTTTAATATGGTCCCTTCAAACGTTTATGTTGAGCATGACTATCTGGATGTTTATGGGATTAAATTAAAGGAAGGAAGAGGATTTTCTAAAGACATAAGTACCGATGAAGGCTTAGCTTATGTTATAAATGAGGCACTAGCGAAAGAGTTGAACTTAAAAAATCCTGTTGGAACTCCAGCAGCACACAGCTGGTTCCCAGACGACTCCCTCGGTACCATCATAGGCGTATCAGAAGATTTTAATTTCAATTCGCTACATCACAAGGTCAATACATTGTCTATCTCAGTTCATTCTGACTGGGGATATGATGAGATGTCAATCAAAATTCAAGGCAGTAACCCTCAAGAAGCTATCGCTCAAATTGAATCTGTTTGGAACAGACATGTAAAAGAATGGCCGTTTGATTATAGCTTTTTAGATCAGCATTTTGCTACTCTTTATGAATCAGATAATCAGATGAGTGCAGTGGTAAGTATTATAACAATATTGGCCATTCTTATTGCGTGTATGGGTCTATTTGGATTATCATCTATCATGATTTCAAGAAAAATCAAAGAAGTAGGAATAAGGAAAACACTTGGGGCATCTATTTCCCAAATAGTATTTCTTCTCTCTAAAAATTTCCTAATTCTGATCATCATCGCTTTCGTTATAGTATCGCCCATTACCTACTATATAATGGATGGATGGCTACAGAATTTTGCTTTTCAGATAGATGTAAATATTCTACTGTTCGTAGCTGGGGGACTAATATCCATCGCCATAGCGTTAGCCACTATAAGTTATCATACAATTAAAGCCTCTAGGAGTAATCCGGTGGATGCTTTGAGGTACGAGTAAATAAATAGGTTTTCATTCTGTTGAGAAATTTATACAATGAACAGTCTCCAAAAAACAATTTATCTCTTACTTTTTCAATGCTCTTCTATTGTGGCTTTCGCACAATATGAAATAGTCCCAGAAAAGGGTTTTTCGACTCAAATAGGAATAATGGTGACTATGTTAGAAGACTTAAAGCTTCGTATCACTGATGAAGTTGAAAGTATTACCATAGAGCAAACTGACTTTCTCTTTGATGAAAAAGCTAATAGTATTGGTGCACTCATTATGCATTTAGCAGCTACAGAATCCTATTATCAGGTTGAAACATTAGAAAATAGGGCTTGGACAGAAGAAGAGTCAAAGCTTTGGGAAATACCTTCAAGTCTTGGATCAGCATCGAGAGAAAAATATAAGGGCAAGCCCATTGAATATTACCTTACACTTTGGGACCAAGTAAGAGAGAAAACCCTGCTTGGGCTTCAATTGAAAGATGACGAATGGTTTCAATCAAAAATCGATGACAATGTAAATAATCATTGGGCATGGTATCATGTAATGGAGCATCAAGCAAATCACATGGGTCAAATAGCTCTAGTTAAAAATAGATTTTCAGACAAAACTGATTATTCCATATACCATTCTAAAATAGTAGATGCTGAAACGTTTATTGCTTCTGAAAAATACGATGATGCGCTTCGTCTGTATAAAAGTCTATTTCTAGACTATGATTTTGTTTTTTTAAGAGACTACCAAATTGCCACACAGCTTGCCCTCTTCTTGAATGATAAAGAAGAGTCTAAAAGACTTCTAATCAAGGGTATTAAATCTGGCTGGACTATGAAATCAATCAGGAAAAATAGCTTTTTGAATGCGTTAAGAAAGAGCGAAGACTGGAAGTCAATTAAAAATGAATATCGGAAAATGCATGATGCCTACCTTCTATCGCTTGACCAAGATGTAAAGGATAGAGTTAAAAAAATGTATAAAAAAGACCAGCATAAAGCTTTTGGTGCGCTTTTTAGACTTTCTTCAAAAGCACAAGATAAATATGCCGAAAGAAAATTTGCACCTCATAGTGAGAAGCAAATCAAAGAGTTTTTAGAAATACTTTTAGAATATGGGTATCCTGGTGAGAAATTAATTGGAACCGAAACTTGGATGTCAACCATCTTAAGTCATCACAACTCCATTTCAAGAGAATACAATAGAAATGATATGCTATACCAAAGTTTTAAACCGAGACTAAAAATAGCATTGAAAAACGGTGAGATCTCTGCATTCAGTTATGCAATGATTGAAGAATGGTATCGGGCCGTTATAAAAGATGAACGTCTTCCTACTTATGGGATTCTTGATGGGCCACGCCAAGACGAATTAATAAGAACTAATAAACTTCGAGAAGAGACGTACTTAAGATCTATTGAAGTTCATAACAAACTAGTAGTTATAGAAGAAAAAACAGGGATGAATTTCTATTTAGATGGTCATCCATGGGGCAAAGGAAAAATAGAGATCAGGTAAAATATTGTGAAGCAGAAGAAAATGAAAGATATCTATCCTCCAAAGCTGGCACATAAACTCTTAGCATGGTTCATTAAAGATGAGCTTGCTGAAGAAGTATCAGGTGATTTAGATGAAAAATTTTACACCACTATAAATAAAACAACAATAACCCGAGCTAAGCTCAACTATTGGTATCAGGTTCTGAATTATCTCAGACCTTTTGCCCTCAAAAATTACAGGTCAAACTTAATAAACAACAACATGCAAGGACATTATTTTAAAATTGGTTATCGAAATTTAAGTAAGAATAAAGGTTATTCTTTTATCAATATTGGCGGACTGGCAATAGGAATGACAGTGGCCATTCTCATAGGTATGTGGGTATATGATGAATTATCATACAACAAGTATCATTACAACTATGACCGGATTGGTCATGTAATGTTTAATGCCATAGAGGATGGCGAATTAAGCACCAATGATGTTGTTACAACCGGGCTGGGCACCTACATCAAGGATACTTATCCTAATAAATTTGATAAAGTAGTGATGGTCAGATGGCGGATGGAAGAACGGCTATTTAGTTACAAGAATGATCATTACATTGAAAATGGCTACTACACGCAACCAGAAGGTTTAGAAATGCTCGGCTTAGAAATGGTGGCTGGCACCTATGATGCTCTGAACGATTTAACGACAGTGATTTTATCGGAATCATTAGCTAAGAAAATATTTGGTGATACTGATCCGGTAGGCGAAATAGTAAGGTTTAATGAGCAGGTAGATCTAGAGGTGACGGGTATCTATAAAGACCTTCCATCAAACTCCAAGTTTAGCGGAGCAAACTACTTGGCACCCTTAGATATCTTTTTATATGGTTGGTCTAACCTAAACGTCTGGGATAATCAGAATATGTACCTCTTTGTGCAACTTAAAGAGAGTGTTAGCTGGACAGAGGCCTCTGAGTTGGTAAAAGATACTTACAACACGCACCGAGATCCAGATCGTCCGGTGGAAGTTTTTATTCACCCAATGAGTGAATGGCATTTGAATTCAAACTTTGAAAATGGACAGCTTGAAACAAGTAATCGAGTAATTATAATATGGTTCTATTGCGGTATTGCCTTTGCAGTTTTTCTATTAGCTTGTGTAAATTTTATGAACCTCAGTACGGCCAGATCTGAAAGTAGGGCCAGAGAAATTGGAGTCAGAAAGAGCATGGGTTCCAAAAGAACACAACTGATCTACCAGTTTCTAAGTGAATCTATTTTAGTCTCATTCATTGCATTCTTTATCTCTTTACTATTTGTATCTCTATCTCTTGGCTGGTTTAATGAAATTGCAGGTAAAGGCATGAGTATTCCATGGAAAGAGCCAATATTCTGGATAATCGGTATTGGCTTTGCCCTATTTACAGGTCTACTAGCTGGGAGTTATCCAGCATTATTCTTATCCAGTTTCAATCCGGTAAAATCACTTAAAGGCTCATTGAATACAGGGAAATTTTCAACTTTACCCAGAAAGGTATTAGTTGTTTTTCAATTTACGGTATCCATAACGCTAATCATTGGTACCATTATTATCTATCAGCAAATACAATTTGTGAAAGAAAGGCCTGTAGGGTACTTAAGAGATGGCTTACTAATGATGCCTAAACGGTCTTCTGAATTATATGGCAAATATGAAACCCTAAGAAATGAGCTAAAAAAAACAGGCTATGTAGAAGAGATTGGAGAGGCCAATTATCCTCTCACAAATACCCGTGGTAATAATGGAGGTTTTAGTTGGGAAGGCTCTGATCCAAATGCTAATATTTCATTCAACACAATCCAGGTAAATCATGAATATGGCAAGACAGTCGGTTGGGAAGTAACAGATGGCAGGGATTTTTCCAGAGACAACAAATCAGATAATACCGCTGTAGTCATCACCGAATCAGCCAGGCAGAAGATGGGAATAGAAAACCCTATTGGTAAGACACTATATAGTAGTCATGACTACTGGGGCTCGCCACAGTTTACCATCATTGGAGTAGTTAATGATATGATTAAAGGAGACCCTTTTGAAAGTAGCTCCCCAGCCATTATGTTTTTGAAAGAGAAAGAAATGGAGTGGCAATTTATCAGATTAAAAGAAGGAGTTAAACAAGGCGAGGCTGTAACAAAAATAGAAGAGGTTTATCGAGAGCTAGTACCTGAAGCCTTTACGGATTTTAAAGTCATAAATGATGAATATGCTGACAAGTTTAAAGCTGAAGAACAAACTGGTGAATTAGCAGCTTTTCTATCTACATTGGCCATACTCATTAGCTGTTTAGGCTTGTTTGGACTTGCAGCCTTTATGACAGAAAAACGAGCAAAAGAAATTGGTATTCGTAAAGTTTTAGGAGCATCCATCAACAATATTTGGCAATTATTGACTAAAGACTTTTTAGCACTGGTTGTTCTCTCTTCACTGCTTGCGGCACCAATAGCTCATTATGGGC
>CAYGNU010000207.1:0-7831 GCA_964351175.1 uncultured Roseivirgaceae bacterium
TAATAATACAATTTATTTGAATAATGAAAATATTTAAATGATATGCTTGAATAAAATGTTCAAACATTCATTTTAAAATGTTGAAAGTACTATTCAATAAAATATTGTCCGTTTATGTTTTATTCGCAAAAAAAATATATTAAAATTGGACATTAATAAAAGACTAATTAAAAAGCTATGAACTACAAAAAACTGGGACTTTTGTCTTTCGCAATTATTCTAACTCTAGGGTTATACTCTTGTGGATCAGAAAAAAAAGAAGAACAGAATACCAATTCTGAAGAATTTGATCAGGCAGAGTCTGATTTGAAAGAGCAAATTCAAGAAGTGGTTTATGAAATTCCTTCTCCTTCTGAAATTCCATTCCTTTTAGAAGCTACTGGCGCAGAGTTTAATGGGTCTTTAATTAACGACAACGAAAAAGCTACCAGCTATTCATCAATCAACGATAAGTCTGCACTAAACCTAGGTATTTATGCAACAGATATTGGATACCTTGTTTCTTATGATAAAGTTCAAGAATCCTTAACCTATTTAGCTACTGCAAAGAAATTGGCCGATGGTTTAGGAATAACTGGATCATTTGATGTAAGCCTAATTAAAAGATTTGAAGATAATCTTTCAAGAAAAGATTCATTAGCATATCTTTTGAATTCTACTATCCAAAATACAGAAAACTACCTGAAAGACGACAATAGAAACAGACTTGCTGGACTTGTAGTGGCAGGTAGTTTTATTGAAGGATTATATATATCCACTCAGTTAATTAAAAGTTACCCTAAAGATATTCTACCTGAAGACAGTAGAAATCTAGTTTTGACACCTTTGATCAGAGTGGTATTAGAACAACAAAAGGCTAGTGCTGATTTAACTTCAATGTTAGAAGGTTTAGACTCTTCAACTCCAGTAGATCAATTATTAGCTAACTTGAACCTATTAAACAAAAGCTATGCAGCTCTGAACATCGAAGAGCAAATCAAAAACAATAGAGCTGATCTAGTATTGTCAGATAAAACATTAGCTGATATTACTGCTACTATAGAAGAAATGAGAGCAGGTCTGGTAGAGTAACACTCAACAGATTCCTAATCGCTTGAAAGGGATTGAATTTAATTCAATCCCTTTTTTTATTAAATCAAAGAATTATATTAGTGATTCTATTCCAAAATCGGACAGCTCATGAGTGAACCTTTACTTAAAGCAATAATTCAATTATTCGCCATAGTGGCAAAGGAAGACGAGGTGACCCACCAGGAGCGAGAACAAATTGAAGCCTTCCTTCTCGAGCACTTAAATAAAAATGCTGTTTCTGGATACTTAAGAGAGTTTGACGCTTACTGTGATTCTATTACAACATCATCTTCTGTAAACGCTGAGGAAGAGCACGCCAGAATCTCCGATATATGTAACCATATCAATGCTGAATTGACTCAAAAGCAAAAGGTGGTAATCATATTAGAATTGATAGGAATCATACTTGCAGATGGTCATATTTCTAAACGTGAAGAGGAACTTGTAAAATACATCGGAGATGCCTTTAATGTTACTGATAACGAAATACAGGCGATTAACACCTTCGTTACCGGTAAAAAGGTAGATGATCTTCAGCATGATCGGATACTGATTATAGATGATAACGACTACAAAAAAAACACTTTTAAACATATAAAAAGACCCGGTCTTAAAGGTTTTGTGGCTATTCTCCATGTAGAGATTGCTGATACATACTTCATTAAGTACCTAGGCCCTTCAGACATATTTCTAAATGGTGTGCCTCTAAAGTCTGGCATACGAGCTGTATTGGCCATTGGTTCTACAATTCGAACGGAAAAAACTAGCCCCGTTTATTATGGTGATGTCATAAGGCCTTTTATGAAATCTGGAAATGAAAAGAAGATTTCATTCGAAGCAAAAGACATCTCTTTTAAATTCAAAGGCGGTAAACTGGGTCTTCGTAATATTAATATCTTCGAGGAGTCTGGAAGGTTAATTGGACTTATGGGCGCAAGTGGGGCCGGTAAATCCACACTGCTAAACGTACTAAATAGTAATGAAGTTCCTTCTGAAGGAAAGGTGCTTATCAATGGTATTGACATCCACAGAGAAAAGGAAAAGATAGAAGGAGTTATTGGGTTTGTTCCCCAAGATGATCTTTTAATAGAAGAACTTACAGTTTATCAAAACCTCTATTATGCTGCAAAGCTATGTTTTGATAATCTTAGCCACGATGAAGTTGAAGCTCTTGTAATGAAGACACTCGATAATTTGGGACTTTCAGAAACAGCTGACCTAAAAGTGGGATCACCATTAGACAAAACGATAAGTGGAGGTCAGCGAAAGCGCCTAAACATTGGCCTTGAGTTACTGAGAGAGCCTGCAGTGCTATTTGTTGATGAGCCCACATCAGGTTTATCATCAAGAGATTCAGAAAATATTATGGACTTGCTAAAAGAACTTACGCTTAAAGGCAAGCTCATATTTGTTGTCATCCATCAACCTTCATCTGATATTTTTAAAATGTTTGATAAGCTGGTTATTCTCGATACTGGCGGCTATCAGATTTATTATGGCAACCCGGTGGAGGCGGTAGTATACTTTAAAGACACTATCAATCTTATAAATAGCGATGAGGGGGAATGTCATGAATGTGGGAATGTTAATCCAGAGCAAATCTTCAATATCATTGAAACAAGGGTAATCAATGAATATGGAAATTTCACCAATGAAAGAAAGATTTCTCCAGAGCAATGGAACCAACTCTATCTTGACAAAACAAATATTAAGAGCATAAAGCCAATTAATGAGGCTCCTGAATCAACTTTAAATATTCCTAATAAATTAAAGCAGCTTAGTTTATTCACAACAAGAGATTTTTTATCTAAACTAAGCAATAAGCAATACCTACTGATTAACCTCCTTGAGGCACCTGTATTGGCTTTTGTTTTAGCTTATATTGTTAGGTATCATAATACTAATAATACGCTTAATCTTGGTTATCTATTCAGCCAAAACCTGAATGCACCTGCCTACTTGTTCATGAGTGTGATAGTAGCCTTATTTATGGGGCTTACAGTAAGTGCTGAAGAGATAATACGCGACAGAAAGATTCTAAAACGAGAGTCTTTCTTGAACCTAAGTAGAAGCAGTTACTTATTATCAAAAGTCTTTATTTTGTTTTCATTATCTGCTATTCAGACCTTCACCTTTGTATTAGTAGGAAATACCATTCTTGAAATCCATGGCATGCTAATTACGCATTGGATGATTCTTTTCTCCACTTCTTGTCTTGCCAACATGATGGGATTAAATATATCATCAGGATTCAATTCAGCAGTCACCATTTACATAATCATCCCAATATTGCTTATTCCACAGTTAGTTTTAAGCGGGGTAGTAGTAAAATTTGATAAGTTGAACCCTGATCTAAGTAGTGCAGGCAAAGTGCCTTTGGTAGGTGACTTGATGGCCTCACGTTGGGCTTTTGAAGCTGCAATGGTTGCACAATTTAGGGATAATGAATTCGAACAGGTTTTCTATCCGTACGAAAAGGTGTTGGCTGAATGCGACTATAAGAAAATCTATTATATACCAAGCCTTGAAACTAAACTTGGGTATAGCCTTAACAACTTTCAACAAAAAGAGAATCCCGAAGTAGCGGAAAGGCTGAAAGAAAGTTTAGCACTATTAAGATTTGAAATAAACAAAGAGTTAAAGACACTCGGTGATCAGCATTTCGAATATTTAGACAAGTTGAATATCAATGATTTCGATTCAGCCGTGTACAACCATACGTATGAGTTTCTTGAGGTAGTCAGGAAGTTTTATGCCATTAGGTATAATAAAGCGGATGCAGCTCGTGAAAAAGTTATAAGCGAAATGACAGGTACTCCGGAAAAAAGAGCTGAATTTGATAAACTGAAAGAACAATATCGCAACGAAACGATAGTTGAGATTGTCAAAAATCAAAATGAACCGCATAGAATAATTGAGGAAAATGGGCGTCTAGTTCAAAAGATTTACCCTATCTATAATGATCCTGATCCCGATCATTTATTAGATTATAGAGCGCAGTTCTATGTACCTAACAAACAATTCTTAGGGATTACGCTGGATACGTTACATTTCAATATCTATGTGATTTGGTTTATGTCTATTGTTATGGGCGTAACTTTATACTTTGACTTACTTAGAAAGTTTATTAACTCAATTGAAAACATACTGAGAAGATTTAAGAATTAATGAAAGTCCACAAGGACATAATCGCTATTGGCGTTTTCATCGTTACGCTAGTCATCCTATGGGTTGTACTTGGCCTTTAACTTAAGCCAGTAATTCTACCATTATTGTCAATATCCATACCCTCTGCTGCAGGAATTGCTGGTAGACCAGGCATTCTCAACATATTGCCTGTTACAGGCACACAAAACCCTGCACCTGCCGCGATTTCAATCTCTCGCACCGTTAGCGTGAATTTCTCAGGTTTACCCAATGCCTTTGGATCATCGCTAAAGGAATATTGCGTCTTAGCTATACATATTGGTTTGTCATTTAAACCAATTCGCTCTATCTTTTTTAGATTCTGTTTTGCTTTAGGCAAGAACTCAACATCCTGTGCTCCATAGACTTTTCGAGCAACCGCTTCTATCTTTTCTTTTACAGACAACTGCCAATCATAAGTTGGCTTATAAGGAGTGGTACAGCTCTCTACAGCCTCTACTACTTTTTGAGCTAATGAAGTGCAACCTTGTCCTCCGAACTCCCACCCTTCACCAATGGCCACTTTAACTCCAAGCTCTTCGCACCTTTTAATAACAATATCGATTTCTTCTTTTGAATCAGTCACAAACTTGTTAATACTAACAACTCCTGGCAATCCATATGTTTTGATATTTTCAATATGCTTTTCAAGATTAGCAAGACCTTTCACCAACGCTACCGTATTTGGTGACTTTAATTCGGCCAATGGCTGACCACCATGATACTTTAGGGCCCTGATAGTTGCCACAATAACTATTGCCTTTGGACTCAAACCAGAATAGCCACATTTTATATTAAGAAACTTCTCAGCACCTAAATCCGCCCCAAAACCTGCTTCTGTAACCACATAATCTGACAATGACATCCCCATTTTAGTAGCAATTACTGAATTGGTTCCTTGCGCTATATTGGCAAAAGGGCCACCGTGAATAATTGCAGGATTACCTTCTAAGGTCTGAACTAGATTAGGTTTGATAGCATCTTTTAATAATGCAGCCATCGCTCCATTAGCATTTAAATCTCTAGCAAAAATGGCGCTACCTTCATAGGTATCTCCAATATATATGTTGCCCATCTTCTCTTTTAGGTCATCCATATCCTTAGCTAGACATAGAATAGCCATAATCTCAGAGGCTGCTGTAATGTTAAAACCTGTTTGACGCATCATTCCTCCAGGCTTGCCTCCCATACCAGTAACTATCTCACGTAAAGAACGGTCATTCATGTCCATTACTCTCTTCCACTCAACGGTACGCGGATCAATCCCTAAGTTGTTCTTTGATGATTGAATATTATTATCAATAAGTGCTGCCAACAAATTATTTGCCTTTTCTATAGCGGCAAAATCTCCTGTAAAATGAAGATTGATGTCCTCCATGGGTACAACTTGACTATACCCTCCCCCTGCAGCTCCTCCTTTCATGCCAAAAACAGGTCCCAAAGAAGGCTCTCGAAGAACTACACAAGTCTTTTTACCTAAAATATTTAGTCCCTCTGCTAACCCAATTGATGTGGTTGTTTTGCCTTCTCCGGCTGGTGTTGGGGTCATTGCCGTTACCAAAACCAAATTGCTCTTCTGCACTGCTTTTTCATCAATCAGCTTCAAAGGCAATTTTGCTTTATACTTTCCATACATTTCCAAATCCGATTCATCAACCCCTAGCTCAGTAGCTATCGCGGTAATATGTTTTAGCGTTGCTGACTGCGCAATTTCCAAATCTGATTTATATTGCTGTTCTGACATAATAAAAAGGCTTTAATTGATATATTTAAAATAAAAGTACCTAAGGCTAATTTAAAGAAATAAGATGAATGACAGCCAAGAAATAAAACTGTTTAAATTCAAGCAATTCAAACTATCTCACCACAATAGTACCATGAAGGTAGGCACAGATGGTTTGCTTCTTGGTTCATGGGCTAATGTAAGTAACGATAAGAGAATTCTAGATGTAGGTACTGGTTGCGGTCTTATTGCTCTGATGCTTGCACAAAGAAATACAGATGCCCAAATTGATGCCATCGATATTGATGAACAATCGGTAAATGAAGCCAATTTAAACTTTCTCACTTCTCAATGGAAAAATAGAGTGATGGCTTTTGAGGCATCCGTTCAAGAATTTGAACCAAAACAGAAATATGATCATATTGTGAGTAACCCACCTTTTTTTGAAAATAGCTCGCCAAGTCCAGTATTAAAAAGGCACTATGCCAGGCATACTGAAACACTACCTTTAAAAGAGTTAATTAAAAATGCAGGGCGATTGTTAAATACAGAAGGAATGTTGTCTGTAATAATCCCTAATGAAACAGAAATAACATTTATAGAAAATGGCATTAAGAATGGATTGCATTTAATTAGAAGAACACTATTTCATTCCAAACAAGAGAATAAACCAGAACGCTCACTGCTGTGCTTATCTAAAATTAAAAAACCTATAATTGAAAATACTTTAGTACACTATAATCAAGATGGAAGTTGGACAGAGGGTTATAAAAATTTGACGCGGGATTACCACATAAAACTTTAACATGAAAGTACAACATCAAGAAATCGAAAACAAAGGCCGGTTCTTTATAGAAGACGCTAATGAAGTACTTGCCGAAATGACTTATTCCAAAGCGGGAAACCAAAAATTCATTATAGACCATACTGAAGTAAATGATAAATACCGGGGTAAAAACTTGGGACTCCAACTAGTCACAGGTGCCGTAGAACATGCTCGAGTAAACAACATGAAAATAATGCCCCTTTGTCCTTTCGCAAAGAGCATATTTGACAAAAAGCCTGAATTTAACGATGTGTTATGGTAATGTAAACATTCTTTAAAGATTAGCTTTAATGAATCCCATCGATTATATTTGATAAGCTTAATCAGTTGAATAAGGCAAAGGTTGATTATTATATGACCTATTTTCATAAACTTTAAATCACTTATTCCACGTTAGGTTATATTTTAAACAATCACATTTTACAATGAATATTTTCGTAGCAAAATTAAATTTCAGAACCACCAGCGAACAATTGCAAGCACATTTTGAGACGTATGGTGAGGTATCATCGGCCAAGGTTATCTTTGATAAAGTAACTCAAAGGTCTAAAGGTTTTGGCTTTGTTGAAATGCCTGACGACAGTGCAGCACAAGAAGCTATAGCAGCGCTTAATGAAAGCGAATTTGATGGAAGAACTATAGTGGTTAAGAAAGCAAACCCAAGAACAGACTGACAAGAAATTAACCTAGTTATATAGTAGCAGAGTTATTCCTCTGCTATTTTTTTTAGAAAAAATATTCAATGATATAACATTAATGTTTAAACATCGTTTATATTTGCATCACAAAAAAAGACACTATTATGAAAAAATTAATTTTATCAATCGGGCTTTTAGTAGGTGCAACATTTACTTATGGCCAAACAGAATGGACAGTTGACAAATCACATTCAGCTGTTGGATTTGCAGTTACTCACTTAGTTATTTCTGAAGTTGAAGGACAATTCAAAGATTTTGATGCTAAAGTTGTAAGTACAAGTGATGATTTTGCTGGTTCAACTGTTGAGTTTACTGCTAAGAGAGCTT
>CAYGNU010000208.1:0-2169 GCA_964351175.1 uncultured Roseivirgaceae bacterium
AGTGATATAGACGCTAGAAAGCTGAGAAACCATACGCTTTTACTATCAAGGAGATCTGAAAATAATAAGGCGACAAAGCCGACCCCTGCGCTTATAATAACACAAGTTAAAATGAATAATCCAATTTCTATAAAAAGGTTGGTTTGATCATATTTTGGTTTTAAAGATTCATTGATCTTTTCAAAATTGCTATCGTCAATCCAGTTCAATTTCACCCTTCTCTTAATTTCTAGAAAATGGAAGTAATTGTTTCTTCTTTCTTTGTTATAACCGAACATCTTAAATCATTTGTTTATAAGATCTTTTCAAAAATTGGATTGCAAAAATGCTGCTTCCTATGAAATAGATGAGAAGTAAATATACCCATCCTAGTGAATCAGCACCCATTACAATAAATCCTTTAATAATCAGATATGTAACGGCAATATAGGCGTAGATAAAAGCACAAAGAAGTGCGTAAAATGACTTTTTATTCTTAGCTTAATAAAACGCGGCAGCGGCCATAGGAGCTATTAGGAATATCCATATCCACCCCTTATTGAAATTAAAAGTAGCTACTAATACAGCGATAGCGCCCAAATGAAAACCAAAATTGTAATAGGTAAAATCGAAATGCTTTTTAATGTTATTTCGAGCCATTAAATATCCAGTACCTATCAAAATCCCGCTTAGTATTAATCCAGTTTGTACAGCATTTACATCTGAAAAAGTGCTTTCAGTAAACAATGATTTTGGAGTAAGCGTAATGCCTAACCATGAGGCAAACAATGTGATGCTCATGGTTAAAACACCTAAATGATCGAAGCGATATGCAAGAGCGAAAACAAGAGCAGTAGGAATTATGGTTGCTAATCCATATCGATCTCCAAACAGGTTATATTGATATTGAAGATATCCTTCAAAGGTTAGAAATAGGAGTACCCCTTGAAGCAATATATAATCAAACCAGGTATTTGGAGAAGACCATTTTTCTGGCTGAAAAGGATCCCCATATTTAAAGCAATAATAAAAGCAGCCGGCAGTTAGAAGGCCTATGATACTAATAATGGTAATATGACTTATATTATCGATGTTGTTGTAAATAACAGTGCCTAGCCCTGTAGCTAAGAGGGTTACACCTAAATACATCAAAGTCCTGATGTGCCAAAAAATGGACATCGGCTTATTTGTCTCGTGTGTCTTTAATTCTGTGGCAAAGGCCTCAGTTATTAAGCCATTGGTTTTGAGATATTTAATGGTGTGCTTCATTCAATAGGTCCCTCAGCACCACCATCTAAAACGAATTTCCAATTTCCATTTTTCTGTTTTTTCCATATAGATACGTAATAACCGATTGATGTAGATTCAACCGAGTCTAACGTAGTTAAAAAATACTTACCGTAAGTATAACCAAGATCGCCAGATGCTGCCATTTCAGCTTTAATGGGGTCCCAAGTTAATGTCATTTTAGAATCATCTATTGATGAATAGACTTCAGTCAGTTTGGTTTTACCAACAATGGGATGACTTCCTTGATCGAGTTTTACTACGTCCTGATCAGCAAAAAAAATGAATGCCTCTGAAGCCCCATTTTCTTTTGACATATCAGAAAACTCCTTGTCAATATTGATAAGTATATTAGGATCAGCGCTAACCTCTTCTTTAGGAGGAGAGGGAGAGCAACCAAAGACAATAGTAGCTATCAGTAAAATAAATTTATTCATGTCAGTTTTTAAGTTTGGTCTTAATTTGGTTTTGGTAAAATTGAATAGGATCATCACTTTGCAATAGCGAGTCGTATAATGTTTTTCGAATATCAGGATAAAGCACCGACTTTTCATTTTCTACAGCTATCAAGTATCCTAAAACGCCATCACAGGAATAAAACGCTACAGAATTGGGCACATAATACCTAGATATACTCATTTTATGAATATACCGGAATGTACTTTTTTCTATAAGCTTCACATTCTGAGAAAACTCACCTGTTAATTCTAATTCATGGCAGTCGGTCTTTTCAGGATCCATTTTGAAATTATGAACATCCTGGGCACTCACTTTTGCAGCTAGGAGCAATAAAAGAAACAAACTAACATTTTTTGTAAGAGGCATTGGCTAAAGTTAGCATTGTTGGATTTCAAATTGACGCTCAGGTTTGGCGGAGTAATTTGTATGAGAGTAGGAGTGGGG
>CAYGNU010000208.1:2179-7776 GCA_964351175.1 uncultured Roseivirgaceae bacterium
GAAGAAATTGATTCCATTTTTAATTTTGATATGTGCTTGTACCGCTCAGATTCAAACAAAGTCAACCGAATACAACGCTCAAGAGGAAATTTCAAAGCAGCTAGGTAGTGCCGTACTGTGGTATCAAAGATCAGCGGAAATGAGACTTTCTTATTATCAAGCCTATAATTATGGAAAACTTCTTCTTGATAAAAAATTAGCCAATACCAATAATAGTAAGCCACCAGCAGTGGTGCTTGATATAGACGAGACTGTGCTAGATAATAGCCCTTATGAGACGATGCTGATAGAAAATGGAATTACTTATAACTCTGCGACTTGGAATAAATGGACTTCAGAAGCTAGAGCAATGGCATTACCAGGAGCGTTAGATTTTGTCGAATATGCCAAGTCAAAAGGTGTTGAAGTATTCTATATTTCCAATCGTACTATTCAAGAATTAGAGGCTACTATCAAAAATTTGAAACAAGAGGATTTTCCAAATGCTTCTGAGTCATTTATAATGTTAAAATCATCTACCAGCGATAAAACTGAAAGAAGAGAAAAGGTGCTAGAAACGCATAACGTAATGGTTTACTTGGGAGATAACCTTACTGACTATTCAGAAGAATTTGCTGATCGTGGATCTGATATGGGTTTTGAGTTAGTCGATAGTAAAAAGGATATTTTGCTAAGTAGTTTTGTGATGCTTCCTAATCCCATGTATGGAGAATGGGAAAGTGCCATTTATGACAACAACTTTGGCCTTTCAGATGAAATAAAACTCAAGAAACGAAAAGAAGCTTTAATCAAATAAGTTAATACCAACTGCCACCTAAGTTTCTAAATGGCCAAGGGATAGAGACAAGAATTAAAATAAGGCCAATGGCATAGTATACCATGATTGTCTTAAATTTCTTTCCATCCATGGTAGTCCTTTTTGCCTTGCTATAGCCAATGGTGATAAGCGCAATGGCCAAAAGCATCAATGAAATATGTTCTACTAAAAAGAAACGTAGTACATCGTCTTTCATGGCTGCTCCACTAAAGAGTACTTTAGGACTGATAAAATATAATACCAACCCTATGATAAATTGAATGTGAGTAAAGATGAGTGCAAATAGTGCTTTTCTCTTGTCTTTATTAGTAAAAGTGATGCCTCCTTTTGTTTTACCAAAACTGTTTATAATGGCAATTACCAAAGTAAGTAATACTAACCATCTTAAACCTGAATGCGCCCGCGCCAATATCTCGTACATACCTTTTCTCTTTTTGTATACTTAAAGATACTTTCCTTTTTTTCTACTGCAAATTCTATTTTACAGAAAGTTTCTCTGCCATTTGAACGGCTTTATAGGTGTTAACCACCCCTGCGGTATTGGAGAGTTCTGAAAACTTTGTCCTTTCGTCAAGAGTGCCAGGTTTATTGACTTCCAAATCTTGATATTTCGTGGTAGACTTTTTAATAATATCAACCACTTGTTCTGGCGTCAGCATGGGGTAATAAGAAAGCAATAGTGCAGCTAGACTAGAAACAACAGGTGCTGCCATACTTGTTCCATCAAAACTGTCATAGGTGTTATTTGGCAAAGTGCTCATTATGCTTTCTCCAGGAGCAAAAACATCAACTTTTACCTTTCCATAATTAGAGAAATCTGCTGGTAACAATTCATTATTAAATGAGGTAGAAGCGCCTACCTCTAACCAAAGTGAGGCAGAGTCCCCTTCATTATAATATTTTAGAGGATAACTTGGGGTTTTGTCGATGTCCTGACCATCATTACCAGCGGCATGAACCAATATCACACCTTTGTCCATGGCATGTTTTACAGCTTCATCGACTACCTGTTTATTAGGCGAAAAGTCTTTACCGAAGCTCATGTTAATAATTTGTGCCCCATTATCTACTGCATATCGGATGGCATTGGCAACATCTTTGTCTCGCTCATCACCCTCAGGCACCGTGCGTATGGGCATAATAAGTACATTATCCGCTATGCCATTAATTCCTACTTTGTTATTTCTGATAGCTGCTATAATACCAGCCACATGCGTTCCATGCTCTGCTTCAGGCCCTATTATGTTATTGTTTCCATAATATTTTTCATAGGGATCTTCTGGGTTATCACCAACCACGCTCCGATAATCAGCATTGACATTATAATATTTTAGTTCATCATCAAGGACATCAAGTATTTCATCAAAATCTACCTCAAGGGATCCATAATATTGATATATAAGCTCCATAAACTGCTGAGACAGTATAACGGTTGAGTCTGATTGTGGCAATGCGTTGATCTTTCTGATCGAAAGTTCATCTGACTTGGTCTGCTTTTTTAAAAAATCTACATAGTAATCATAAGTACTTTTGATTCTGCTGTAATATTCAAAGTTTGATACCACAGTACGGACTTGACTTTGCAAACTATCTCTGATGCCAAGCCAATATTGATATTCTTTAGTGTTTTTAGTTGCTTCAGAAACACTGTCAGAATACTGACTGCTTAATTCTTTATAAATTCTTACTATCTCATAGTTTTCGTAAAGAACATCACCCTCATCACCGCCAAGAAAACTCCACCCATGAACATCATCGATGTAACCATTATTGTCATCATCAATATTATTGTTAGCAAATTCGTCTTGATTAGTCCAGATTTTATTTTTTAAGTCTTCATGATAAATATCAACTCCGCCATCAATGACAGCCACTATTACTGTAGTTGACTTTTTTTTCTTTAAAAGTTCTTTATAAGCTAATTCGGTACTTGTTCCCGCCACATTATCTTTCTTTTGATCTTGCAAATACCATTGATTATTCTGATAATTTTTATTTTCAGACATCTGACCAAATATATTTTGGTTAAAGCACAGTAAACCAAATAATATATAACCAACCTTTTTCATAGAAGAAGCTTATTAAAAATCTAAATACAAGGTTAGATAAAAAAACCTGTTAATTAAATTCAGTTAAACGCCTCTTTTGACATTTATTGCAGCCATGTAACCAAAAAAAAGTACTTTTTTAGAAAAAACCTTACGGCAGTATGTTGAAGTCCATCAGTGCGTAATTTGTTAAAAGTCAACCATTTACCTTTGTATCGTAAAATATCAAAAGATTATGGTGATGATGTATTATGTGTGTTTGATGTCTATGGCGCTATTTTTCTCAGCTTTCTTTTGGGCGATTATTCGCTCACATAATTACAATTCTGAGAAGGGTTGATATTTGTCATTTAGGTTACCTTTCTTAAGGTTTACCATTATTTAACGATCTATTTATTCGTATTTCGATGTAACATCTTTTAATTTAAGGTTGTTAGTAAATCGATATATGATAACTGATTCAATCTCCCTATTATCAAAATTTAAACAAGTACGTCTACAGACTGAAAAGATTTGTAGACCTCTTAAACCTGAGGATTACGTTGTACAGCCAATAGTTGATGTAAGCCCTCCTAAATGGCACTTAGGTCATACTACATGGTTTTTTGAAACTTTCATTCTTGTTCCCTTTTTAAAGGATTACTCATTATTTAATCATGATTACGGGTATTTATTCAACAGCTATTATGAAACTGTAGGAGCAAGGGTAATCAGGACAGACAGAGGGAATATTACCAGGCCTGGGGTACAGGAAGTATTAGCGTATAGAGCATATGTGGATGAGCATATGGAGGTTTTGCTCAAAAGTGAAACAAAATCTGAGCTCAATGATTTGCTCCAATTGGGTCTTCAACATGAGCAACAGCATCAGGAGCTTATGATCTATGATATAAAATATATACTAGGGAAGAATCCTCTTTTCCCTGCCTACCAAAATGATATAATTAGCCATAATTCAGATTTTGACACCTCTAAATGGTTAGAGGTTGAAGGGGGTAATTACTCTGTTGGCTTTGATATGGAAGGTTTTTCATTTGACAATGAACATGGCCTTCATCAGGTTTACCTTCATGACTATGCTATATCCGATAGGTTAGTAACTAACAGGGAGTATCTTGAGTTCATTATTGATGATGGCTATTCCAACTTTAGACATTGGCTCGCTGATGCTTGGGAATGGGTAAATGCCAATAATATAAAAGCGCCTGAACACTGGCATTTCCAAGATGGAAAATGGTATCAATATCAACTGAATGGCGGGCTGCAACCTGTAGAACTGAATGCTCCCGTAACGCACATCAGTTTTTATGAAGCGGATGCATTTGCTAAGTGGAAGGGCCTTAGATTGCCAACAGAATTTGAATGGGAAGTTGCCTGCAAGCAATTTGGTAATTTAGATACGGCTCAAGGTTTTAGTGATTCAGGTATATTTGAACCTCAATCATCCAGTGATAATCAGTTTTATGGTGAAGTTTGGGAGTGGACTGCTAGTGCTTATAGACCATATCCATATTATGAGGCGCCAGAGGGAGCGGTAGGGGAATACAATGGCAAATTCATGGTCAACCAGATGGTGTTGAGGGGAGGATCATGTGCTACACCTAAGGATCATATTAGAGCCACTTATAGAAATTTTTTTCACCCACACTTAAGATGGATGTTTTCAGGTTTACGTCTTGCAAAGCATTTATAAACTAAAAACGTATAATGAACCAATTTGCAAGTGATATCCTTGAAGGTCTATCGGTTGAACCTAAAAGACTTCCATCAAAATATTTTTATGATCAAAAGGGTGATCAACTTTTTCAACAAATTATGGAGTTGGATGAGTACTATCTAACTAGAACCGAATATAAAATTCTTGATCAATTTAAGTCACAGATATTAAAACAATTTCAATCTGATAGTAAAGCCTTTAATTTAATAGAGTTTGGAGCAGGTGATGGTTATAAAACCAAGGTTTTACTGAGGTATTTTCTGGAGGAAAAGGCAGATTTTAAATACATGCCTATCGATATTTCTGGCAACGCACTTCAGCAGCTTGAGAATTCATTAAAGTCAGAATTTCCTTCATTGGACGTCTTAACTGTTCAGAATGATTATTTCAAGGCCCTTGAAGACCTTAAAGACGGAAAGGAACGAAATGTGGTGCTTTTTCTTGGGTCTAATATCGGAAATTTTACCGGTGATCAGGCTGATTCATTCCTTAAGGGGTTATATGAAACCTTGAAGGAAGGTGATATATTGTTCATAGGTTTTGATCTTAAGAAAAACCCTGAAGTTATTCTAGATGCATATAATGATAAGAAGGGCGTTACTAAGGCTTTTAATTTAAACCTCTTAGATCGTATTAATAACGAGTTGGGTGGTAATTTTAACACTGCTCAATTTAAACATTATCCCATTTATAATCCCTTATCTGGCACTACTTCAAGCTTCCTTATAAGTGAGGTAGAGCAGACAGTAGAGATAATGGATGCGGCCATCCATTTCAGAGCGTGGGAATCTATTCATATGGAAATATCTCAGAAGTATGATGAGCATATGATAAATCAAATGGCAGCAAGTGCTGGCTTTGATATTATAGATTCCTTTACAGATGAACAGCATTATTTCCTTAATTCTGTTTGGAAAAAGTGAAGTTATTATTAAGCTTTTTAAGCAATGCTTATTTAGTCATTGATATTAAAGGAATTCCTCATTAGATTTGCCGTCCTTCTCAAAAGTTAATG
>CAYGNU010000209.1:0-7721 GCA_964351175.1 uncultured Roseivirgaceae bacterium
TATTCGTAGTCAGTGTCAGATTTTTATAAGAGACATCTGAGATTTTTTGCCGCCATGATTAATAAAAAAGGAATTGAAGCATTAAAGGAATTAAGTCCTGAAGCATTGGCTATGATTGGTCCAGATTTAGAAAAATACTTTGACCCAACGGTAAAAGCCTATGCTGAAATGGCCGATATGATGGGAGGGCATGTGCCACCAAATATGCTCAATATCCAAACAGCACAAGCTTCTAAAGATGCCACTATGGCTCATTTTTCAGTTAAAAATTTTACTGAAGGTGATCTTCTTTTTCATTTTGAAGGCTCCTACCATTCAAACTATAATCAGGGTATTATATGGTGGATCAACAAAATCAAGCCGGGGCTTACCATCAAATCGATAACCACAGTAATGCAGTCTGAATGGGATACGATGACTGACGAGCAAAAAGCAACCATTGCCAATTACAGCATCGTGGTTGCTGATAGCATGACCTCAACAAATTAGAAGATTGAAAGAAGAACTAGATCACTTCTACCTCAATCAGCCAGAGCCTAATAAGAGCTGTTTATTAGCTCTCAGAAGCATTATTCTGAGACAAGATGATGAAGTAACTGAAACCAAAAAGTATGGGATGCCATGCTTTTGTTACAAGAAGAAGATGTTTGCTTACTTGTGGACTGACAAGAAAACTACCGAACCTTATATTCTTATAGTAGATGGAAAACTTATAGATCATCCCGACTTGGAGGCAGGCAAAAGGGCACGCATGAAGATATTTAGAGTAAGCCCTAATGATGATTTGCCATTAGAGACTATCAATACTATTCTAAATATGGCGTTAGATTTAATTAGAAAAAGTCACTAGATTTTCAGTTATATTAACTCCTTAAAATTTTACTATGATCATAGTCGCTTTAGCCTTCATTGTTGGATTCCTTTATCTACTATGGATTAGGAGGAAAGACCAATTTGAAAAAGAACCTTTTGGAAGATTACTTATTGCATTCTTATTCGGAGGTACTCTATCAGTTATATTTAGTTTAACCATTTATAGCTATATACCCACAGAGCATAACTTTATTGATTCTATATTAAAAATTGGCCCAATAGAAGAAATTAGTAAGCTATTGGCGCTAGCTGCTTGCTACAGATTCTTTAAAAAAGATTTCAATGAACCAACAGACGGACTGGTTTACATGTCTTCAGTTGCACTTGGTTTTTCAACTATCGAAAACATCTTCTATTCTTTTGGTAGTAGTTACCCCTACTCGCTATTAGCCCTTCGTTCGGTTATCTGCGTTTTAGGCCATATGTCTTTTTCTGGGTATATGGGAATAGCCTATTATATTCATAAAAAATCCAGCAGCAACTGGAGTGGATTGATTGTTTCCTTTATCGTTGCATCAGTGGCACACGGATTGTATGATGGTTTTATTTTCGAGACCAACTCCAACCTGTTGATTTATGGCTTCTGGGTAATTTCTGTTCTGTTTTTTATTGCATTTTTTAATATGACTTTAAGCCTTTCTCCGTTTAAAAAACGGTTTCATACTGATGAGTTCAAAGAAATAAACAATGTAGTTTCATTTCAATGTATTAACTGTAACACTGATATTAAATCTAATAGGTTGACCTTCCAAAAGGTCGAGTTTTCTATTTGTGAGAGCTGTGATCAGGTTTTAGTGAGTCGCGATCATGTCTTTAAGCTTTTCACTTACTATAGACCCGGATTTAGAAAAAGGAGGTTTATAAATTCTCTACCTGAAGATGATCAAATAGCGTTTTTAGATGATAATGGAAACATTCATTATCATAGCCAATACCAACTGCTTAGTGCTAGGCAAGATCACCTAGAAGTTTGGCTAAATAACTTTGGTAAAAAAGGAGTTTTAGAACGTATTGAAACCAAAATATCAGGCAAAATTTTCAAATGGATTGGGGCAGATAAATTATTAAATCTGCCCACTTGATCAAGACTTTCTTTTTTCGAGTCATCTCAAAAATTACATCTCCTCTCTCAACGCAAACACCTTTCTCATCTTGTTGATCAGTCTAGTAGATTCATCAAAATTTAAGGTTTGTTGACCATCAGAATAGGCCTCCTCAGGTTTTTCATGGGTTTCGTATATCACTCCATCAGCGCCAGCCATAATGGAAGCCAATGCCACTGGCTCCACAAAATCTCTAATACCTATGCCATGCGATGGATCGGCAATAACTGGTAAATGTGACTTCTCTTTCAAAATGGCAATAGCATTGATATCCATGGTATTTCTACTAGCACTTTCATATGTTCTTATTCCTCTTTCACAAAGCATCAAATTCTCGTTGCCAGCAGAAAACACATACTCGGCTGAAGAAAGTAGTTCTTCAATGGTGCCCGATATACCACGTTTTATCAATACAGCCTTATCTACTTTACCCAATTCATCCAAAAGATTAAAATTTTGGGTATTCCTTGCTCCTACTTGATAAACGTCTACATAGTCATACATTTCCTCAATCTGAGATACCTGCATCACCTCTGTAATAATCTTAATGCCTGCTTCGCGAGTTGCTTTATACCACATCTTTAAGCCTTCATTACCTAACCCTCTGAATGAATAAGGTGAGCTTCTGGGCTTATAGACGCCACCACGCATTATCTTGATATTGTTTTTAAGAAGGTGGGCAATGGTCTTTTCAATTTGCTCCTCACTTTCAATAGAGCACGGACCAGCCATCAAAGCCATACCCCCTTCTGCAATGGTTACGCCATCTCCTAAATCAATAACTGTTGGCTTAACCTTCCACTTTCTTGACACCAATTTGTAATCGTCAGATACGATATGGATATCGGCTATGCCTTCCATATGACCTATGACACGGATATCAAAGTCCTTCTTTCCAATACCAACAAGATAATTTCCTTTTTGGGTGTTGACCTCCGTGGTTTTATATTTAAGACCAGTTATTTTATCAATAATCTGGCTTTTATGTTCAGTGGATATATTGTCTTTTAGTTGTATTAGCATCTTTTTATGAGTTTCGAGCTATGTGCTTCTAGTTTCTAGTTTCGAGTTATGAGTATTGAACTTGTAACGCGAAGCTAGAGGCTCACGGCCTGTTATATATTCTTAGTTTCCTTTAATGTGTTTGACAAATTCATGGATATCCTTTTTCAGATCTGAGCTTGTGGCAATGGCTTTTATAAACGCGCTTCCTACAATGCCACCAGTAGAGGTTTGTGTAGCTTGTTCAAAAGTAGTATGATTCGAAATTCCAAATCCAGTAAGTGTAGGATTGTTTAACTGCATATCCTTAATCCGCTGAAAATAGGTCATAGCCTCCTCAGAGAATTTATCTTTAGCGCCAGTAGTGCCTGCCGATGAAACCATATAGATAAAACTGTCTGAGATGCTATCAATATGCCTAATGCGATCTTCAGAGGTTTGTGGAGAAATTAAGAACACATTTTTAAGCCCATATTGTTGGAAAGTCTCCTGAAAGTGCTCTTGATATTCCAATACTGGCAAATCAGGCAAAATCAAGCCATCAACTCCACAATCCTTACACGCTTTACAAAAAGCCTCTAGCCCAAATTGTATGACAGGGTTGATATATCCCATCAAAATCACCGGCAAATCAACCGTCTTTCTCAGGTCTCTTAACTGATCAAAAAGCATTTTCAAGGTCATCCCATTATTCAATGCCTGCTGATTGCTTTCTTGAATTGTTGGGCCATCAGCTACAGGATCTGAAAAAGGAATTCCAATTTCAATCAAATCCGCACCTGCTTCCTGAAGATGCTCTGCAATTGAAAGTGTATCACCAATATTCGGAAACCCAGCGGTATAATAGACCGACAGAATGCCTGATGATTTTTTGCTAAATAGTTTATTAATTCTGTTCATTTTAATAATGCTAATTGTACATTGATCATTGTCAATTGTCAATACTCCCCCCACTTAATATAAGTATCCAAATCTTTGTCCCCTCTGCCTGATAAGTTGATTACAATTAAATCATCTTCTTTCATTGATATCTTACTCAAAGCAGCTAAAGCGTGCGCTGTTTCAATCGCTGGGATAATTCCTTCCAACCTGCTCAATTCAACACCTGCAACCATGGCTTCCTGATCAGTGGCACTTTCAAATTTAACCCTGCCTACATCAAATAAATGAGCATGTATCGGCCCAATTCCTGGATAATCAAGGCCTGCTGATATAGAATACGGCTCCACCACTTGTCCATCTTCTGTTTGCATGAGCAAGGTCTTACTACCATGCAATACTCCTGGCTTGCCAAGCACTGTAGTGGCAGCCGATTTACCACTTTCATTTCCTTTTCCAGCAGCTTCAACAGCAATGAGTTCTACTCTCTCATCATTGAGGTAATGATAAAAAGCACCAGCAGCATTACTTCCTCCGCCAACACAGGCAATGATTTTATCTGGTAATGCTCTTCCTTCTAATGTGCTAAGTTGTGTTCTGATCTCAGCACTTATAACCGACTGAAACCTTGCTACCATATCAGGGTAAGGGTGCGGTCCTACTACTGAACCGATGATATAATGTGTATCGGTAGGATGACTTATCCAATGACGCATTGCCTCATTAGTAGCATCCTTCAATGTCTTACTGCCACTTTTAGCCGGCACAACCTCCGCACCTAGCAGCCTCATACGTTCTACATTGGGGCGTTGCCTGGCCATATCCACTTCGCCCATATACACAATGCATTCCATGCCCATCAAAGCGCAAACTGTAGCCGTTGCCACTCCGTGCTGTCCTGCACCTGTCTCAGCTATAATCTTTGCCTTGCCAAGTGCCTTGGCCAATAATATCTGGCCGATGGTGTTATTCACTTTATGAGCGCCAGTGTGGCAAAGGTCTTCTCTTTTCAAATAGATCTTTGCCTTATATTTTTCAGATAGTCGTTTGGCAAAAAATAACGGTGTAGGTCTGCCAACGTACTGCTTCAGCAAATCATCAAATTCTGCCTTAAAATTTTCTTTTTCTATTATTTGAAGGTAGCGCTCTTTAAGCTCTTCAATATTCGGATATAGCATTTCGGGGATAAAAGCTCCTCCAAATTGCCCATAGTATCCGTTACTATCTACATTATATTTCATTTGTCATCAATTTTTTAAGTGACGTCAATTTTTCTATATTCTTATTTCCTGGCGTTATTTCAAACTTACTATTCACATCAATAGCATAAATTTCAATTCCATCAAGCTCCTCAATCATGCTTATATTTTCAAGGCTCAACCCTCCTGATAAAAAGAGTGGTTTTTTTATTGTTAGGTATTTTAAATTATTCCAGTCAAAGGCCACTCCAGTGCCGCCATGTGTATCCAATTTGGTATCAAATAAGAAATAATCAACAAAGGGAAGGAACGCATCTATCACCGTCTGAGATGGCAATTTATTACCTGCAAATACTTTAATAATTTCGATGCCGTATGCTTTTAACTCCACACAGTAATCAACGCTTTCATTACCATGTAACTGCACCATATCAAATTGATGCTTTTTCACTAAATCAAGCACCTCCTCAATAGATTGGTTAACGAAGACACCGATTTTCTTAATCATCTCATTTACATCAATTGAGAATTCTTTACCAATAAATCGTGGTGACTTGTCATAGCATATAAAGCCCATAAAATCAGGCATAAGTAAAGCCACCTCGTTCACATTATCACGAAGTCCACACACCTTAAGCTTTATATTAGTCAACTTAGACATATTGCTTCTTCTCCATTTGACTAAGTGATTCAATAAACCTAGCACAAGCTTTTTCAGGTCTACTATTTTGCATAAAACGCTCGCCCATCAGAAACCCTTGAAATCCTGCTTCTCTTAATTCCATGATTGTTTCTGGCTCACTGATTCCACTTTCAGAGATTTTTACAAAATTAGAAGGAATTAATGACGCAAGAGTTTTTGAGGCATCAATGCTTACCTCAAATGTTTTAAGGTTTCTATTATTTACCCCTACCAGGTCAATATGCTCATTCAAGGATGCAGCCAATTCTTGTTCATTATGAACTTCCAATAACGTCTCCAATTCTAAGGAATGAGCAAACTCTGCCAATTGTTTCAATTTATCTGGCGCTAAAGCAGCGGCAATTAATAATATAGCATCTGCTCCTATCGATTTTGCTTCTACTATCTGATACTCATCTACTGTAAAGTCCTTTCTTAAAATAGGGCAAAAGTTAAACTTCCTTGCGATAGTCAAATCTTCATTCTTTCCACCGAAGTAATCAGTATCAGTTAGTATGGACAAAGCAGAGGCACCAGCCTGCATGTATCCTATGGAAGTACGCTCAATTGAAACATGGGCATTGATCACTCCTTTTGAAGGTGATTTTCTCTTGATTTCTGCAATAATACCAGACTTGTCTTCTCTCAAAATATACTTCTTGAGAGAAACAGTGTCAGAATTAAAATATATGCTCTGCTCCAATAATTTGACAGGAAACAATGACTTCCTTTCCTCTACCTCTTTGTATTTATGCTCAATAATTTTTTCTAGTATATCCATCGTTTATTGATTTGATATTATTGTTTTCTTTTTGATCAATTTCTTAAAAGCGCTCAATGCCTTGCCTGACTTCAATGATTCATCCGCTCTGCCAATGGCTTCTTCATAAGACTGAGATTGATCTGTACAATACAATGCCATGCCTGCATTAGCCAATACCGCGTTAGTTTGAGCATCAGTACCCTCATTTTTTAAAACATTTTCAAAAATCTTAGCTGCGGATTCAATGGTCTCCCCACCAAACAACTCCTGAGGAGTAACCGATGAAAAACCTAGCTGCTTTGGTGACAACACTTGTTCACCACTGTTAGTTATCATCTTAAAATTTCCAGTCAAAGAAATTTCATCATACCCATCTAATGAGTGAAGGATTACAAAGCTTTTGTTTGTCTTTTGGTACAAATAACCATACAACCTAGCCAACTCTAGACTAAAAACACCCACAAGCTGGTTCTTAGGAAACGATGGGTTAACCATAGGCCCAAGCATGTTAAAGAAGGTTTTTACACCAAGATCTTTACGGATAGGGGCGACATTTTTCATTGCTGGATGAAAAAGTGGAGCATGAAGAAAGCAAATATTGGCCTCATCAAGACTTCTTTTCAATGCATCTACATCATTTGTAAACTCATAACCAAAATGTGCCAATAAGTTTGAAGAACCACAAACAGAACTTACACCATTATTACCATGCTTGGCAACGGCCTGGCCTGCACCTGCCACAACGAACGAAGCTAAAGTAGAAATATTAAATGTATCTCTACCGTCTCCACCTGTTCCGCAAAGGTCAATGGCATTATATTCCTCTATTTGAACAGGTAAACATAATTCAAGCATTGCATCCCTAAACCCTTCAAGCTCATCGACAGTAATACTCCGCATCATATACACCGTCAGAAAAGCTGCTACCTGACTTTGATTAAACTTGCCATTCGCTAAATCAATTAATATTTGCCTTGCTGTTTCTTTATCCAGCGTGTCATGTTCAAATAGTCTATATAGTATTTCTTTCATTATGTTAGTATTGAGTAGTTAGTATTGAGTAGTTAGACCTTTGTCTAAATACTCATATCTCACTACTATCGTCTAATTTTTCAACCAATTGTTAATCATTTTCACTCCATTTTCTGTCATTATCGATTCAGGGTGGAATTGTAATCCTTGAACATCAAACTCCTGATGCCTAATACCCATAATAAGTC
>CAYGNU010000210.1:0-6780 GCA_964351175.1 uncultured Roseivirgaceae bacterium
GAGATAGTTGACTCTCCCAGAACCTCTATAACAGCACGTAATTCAGCTCCCTTATTAAGCAAAGGCTTCGCAAATGTGTGACGCAACACATGTGGACTTCTTTTATCGATTGTTGTAAAAAGATTAAGGTATTTCTTTACTATTCTATAGATCAACATTGGATAGCAAGATTCGCCTTTGGTAGTAACGATCAAGTTATCATTTTCATGCATTCCAATGGTTTTATTCTTTTCAATATTGTATTGTTTTATAATTTGTTCCAGACTTACAGAAAATGGAATAACTCGCTCTTTATTCCTCTTTCCTAAAACTTTAATTGTTCTATTATGAAAACTTATATTCTTACTTTTTAAGTTAATAAGTTCAGTTAGTCTAATCCCTGTTCCGTACAAAAGCTCCATTATTAGCCTATCTCTAACTCCTTCAAAATCATGACTAAATTCACAATTATCTAGAAGCAAGTTCATGTCTTGCTCACTAACAAATTGAGGAAGTTTTTTACTAGTCTTTAATACCTTGATTTTTGAAGTAGGATCTTTACTAATTGCTGCCTGCCTCAAAAGAAATTTATAGTAAGATCTTAAAGATGCTATTTTTCTATTAATGGACTTTGGTTGAATATCTGATTCAACCAAAGAAACAATCCAACTCCTAATAAGCTGATGATTAGCATTTTCAAGACCAAATTCAGGAAAAGTGGATTTAATAAAGCTGGAAAGTTGTGTTAAGTCCTGCTTGTATGAAATTATGGTGTGTTTACTGTAGCGTTTTTCGTATTCGAGGTATTTTAAGAAAGTTTCCTGCATAAAAAAAAAGTACTACCAGCAACGTAGCTGTGTAGTACTAATTTAATAAATTAAAACAGGAATTTAATTCGCCTTAGTAATTTTCTTCAACGTATTTTCCTTGTATGTATTTTGCTTTGATAATCTCAGTTCTTCTTGAAACTGAAGGCTTTTCGTAAAACGTTCTTGATCTAAGCTCTTTCAAAACACCAGTTTTTTCAAACTTCTTTTTGAATCTTTTTAATGCTTTGTCGATTGACTCGTTTTCTTTTACGTTAATTATAATCATTTTGTATCACCTCCTTTCAAATGGACTGCAAATCTAGGTATTATTTATATTAAAGCAACTAATTGCCTCAAAAAGTAATGTTTGCTTTTTTGTTGAGCCTAATTACTTCAAAATAGCTCTTGCAATAACTAACTTTTGAATTTCAGAAGTCCCTTCACCTATTGTACAAAGCTTAACATCTCTGTAGAATTTCTCAACAGGATAATCTTTAGTGAATCCATAACCACCAAAGATTTGAACTGCTTCATTCGCCACTTCTACAGCTATTTCAGAAGCATATAGCTTAGCCATTGCAGATTCTTTATTCACAGACTTTCCTTTATTCTTAAGATCTGCAGCTTGATAAATCAACAGCTTTGCAGCTTCAATTTTAGTTGCCATATCTGCAAGCTTGAATGATATGCCTTGAAACTTAGAAATAGGTTGGTTAAACTGTTGTCTTTCTTGAGAGTACTGCAGAGCAGCAAGATAAGCGCCTTCTGCTATACCTAAGCTTAAAGCGGCTATTGAAATTCTGCCACCATCTAATATTTTCATAGATTGGATGAATCCTTCACCCACATTTCCAAGAATTTGATCTTTGTGAACTCTGCAATTGTCAAAAATCATTTCAGCAGTTTCAGAGGCTCGCATGCCTAATTTGTTTTCTTTTCGCCCCGCTGTAAATCCAGTTGTTCCCCTTTCAATAACAAATGCCGTCATGCCATGACTATCGCCTACTTCGCCTGTTCTTACAATAACAACAGCAACATCTCCGGATTTTCCGTGAGTAATGAAGTTTTTGGCACCGTTAATCACATAATAATCTCCATCCTGAACGGCAACAGTTTTCATATTACCAGCATCTGAACCAGTATTCGGTTCTGTAAGTCCCCATGCACCTATCCACTCGGCCGTTGCAAGTTTTGGTAAATACTTTTGCTTTTGCTCTTCATTACCGAATTGCATAATATGACCTGTACATAATGAATTATGCGCAGCCATCGATAACCCTATAGATCCATCAATTTTTGATAACTCAACAATTGCAGTGACATACTCGTGATAACCAAACCCGGAACCATTATATTTCTCAGGAACTAGTACTCCCATTAGGCCTAGGCCTCCTAATTTTTTAAACAGGCCAATTGGGAATTCTTGAGCTTCATCCCATTCCATCATTTTAGGGCGCATTTCTTTTTCCCCAAAATCTCTAATCATTTGAGCTATCATATTTTGATTCTCCGAAGTCTCGAAATTCATTGTGGTTTCGCTTTCTGCAACTGTATTCATTTTATTTTTGGTTTATTAGGCTGCAAATTTAGTTATAAAAATAATTTACCCAAACGAATGTTAGTTTGGAAAAGGATTATGCAAAAATATTGCTGTATATCAGGTTAATTTATTTATTAGGCTATTTTTGCAACGCACTAAGTATTAGATGAATAATTATGAAAATAGCAGTTGTAGGCACTGGATATGTAGGTTTAGTAACAGGAACATGTTTTGCAGAAACAGGTAACACGGTAACATGTGTTGATATTGATGAGAAAAAAGTCGAGAGTCTAAATAATGGTAGAATCACTATCTATGAGCCTGGTCTTGAAAATTTATTTGAAAGAAATATCAAGCAGGATAGATTACACTTTACAACGAATCTTAAAGAAGGTATTGAAGGAGCAAAAATAATTTTCTTAGCATTACCTACACCTCCGGGAGAAGATGGCTCTGCTGACTTGAAATATATATTAAAAGTTGCAGAGGATCTTGGTCCATTGCTTAAAGATTATGCAGTTATTGTTGATAAAAGCACTGTACCAGTTGGTACAGCAGACAAAGTGAAAAATAGAATTCAAGAAAACTGCAAAGTTGATTTTGATGTCGTGTCAAATCCTGAGTTTCTTAGAGAGGGTGTTGCGGTTGAAGATTTTATGAAACCGGACAGAGTGGTTATTGGAACTACTTCGGATAAAGCGAAGAAATTAATGGATGTGCTTTATGCACCTCTTGTTCGTCAAGGTAATCCAATTATTTACATGGACGAAAAATCAGCCGAATTAACAAAATATGCTGCTAATTCATTTTTGGCAACCAAAATCACATTTATGAATGAGATTGCCAATATGTGTGAATTGCTTGGTGCAGATGTTGATGCTGTAAGAAAGGGAGTTGGTACTGATTCAAGAATTGGCAAAAGATTTTTGTTTGCAGGTATAGGATATGGTGGCAGCTGTTTCCCTAAGGATGTTCAAGCGCTTGCGAAGTCGGCACAAGGGGTGAATTACGATTTTGAAATATTAAAGTCGGTAATGCATGTGAATGAGAAGCAAAAAACAAAATTAATTCCTCAAATCAAGAAGCACTTCAATGGTGACCTTAAAGGAAAGAAAATTGCACTTTGGGGATTAGCATTCAAACCATATACAGATGATATTAGGGAAGCGCCAGCGCTTTATAATATTGATGAACTAATTAATGAAGGAGCTATTGTACAGGCCTATGATCCAGAGGCTATGGATAATGTACAGGAATTATTAGGCGATAAAATAACATTTGCTGAGAATCAGTATAGTGCTTTAGAAGGAGCAGATGTCTTGCTTATTGCGACAGAATGGCCTGTATTTAGGACTCCTGACTTTGATAAGGTAACAGAGTTACTTCATTCTAAAACAATTTTTGATGGACGAAACTTATATTCTCCAGAGGAAATGGAAGAATTAGGATATACATATTATAGCATAGGAAGAGCAACAATAAATGGGTAAGACAGTTTTAATTACCGGGGCAGCAGGATTTTTAGGATCACATTTATGTGATAGGTTCCATAAAGAAGGTTTTAAAGTCTTAGCAATGGATAACCTTATTACCGGTAATCTTAAAAACATAGAACATCTTTTTGGTAAAGAGAACTTTGAATTTTATCATCATGATGTTTCTAATTACGTATATGTATCAGGTGACTGAGATTACTTCCTTCAGTTCGCATCTCCAGCCAGCCCAATTGACTATTTAAAGATTCCAATACAGACTCTTAAGGTGGGCTCCCTAGGTACCCACAACTTATTAGGATTAGCAAAAGCTAAAAATGCAAGAATGCTTATTGCATCTACTTCTGAAGTGTATGGCGATCCTATGGTGCACCCTCAAACGGAAGAGTATTATGGCAATGTAAATCCAGTCGGTCCACGTGGGGTTTATGATGAGGCCAAAAGGTTTCAGGAAGCTATGACTATGGCTTATCACACCTACCACGGGTTGGAAACCAGGATTGTAAGAATATTTAATACATATGGCCCTCGTATGCGCTTGAATGATGGCAGAGTTCTACCTGCTTTTATTGGACAAGCTTTACGAGGTGAAGATTTGACTGTTTTTGGGGACGGTTCACAAACAAGATCCTTTTGTTACGTTGATGATTTAATTGAAGGTATTTACAGGCTTTTATTTAGTGATTATGCCTACCCAGTTAATATTGGTAATCCTGACGAAATTACCATCTCTCAATTTGCAGAGGAAGTAATTAAACTAACTGGAACTAACCAAAAAGTGGTTTACAAGCCTTTGCCACAGGATGATCCAATGCAGCGGCAGCCAAATACAGATAAAGCCAAAACACTATTAGGATGGGAGGCCAAGGTGTCAAGAGCAGAAGGACTTAAAATAACTTATGAATATTTTAAATCATTGAGTAAGGAAGAGCTTTTTTCAAAGGATCATAATAATTTTGAAGGATACATTAAGAAGTAATTAATGATCATCCCAGTCGAAGTATTCATCTTCTTCTAGTTCAACGGCTTTTTCTTTCTTCAGGCCTTTATTTTTAAAGGCCTCTTTTAATTCTTGTAGTTCTTTTTTTAAGTCGGCTGTTATTTTCTTTTTAACCGCTTCTTTATTAAAGCTCACTTTATAGTCTGAAGTAGTGCCTGTTATTTTTAGGTAAAGCATAGACTGTCCTGTCCCATCTTCCTCAATTGCACCAAAAGCTTCATCTTTATCCACTTTTTTTGAACTTCTTAGTGGTGTCACTACTTGATAGTTTATCTCTTGATTGAATTGATGACTTCCACTTACTTTCAAGGAGGTGACATTGGTGCCTACTTCCATTTGAGGGATATAAATGGTCTTATCTCGTATGAATATCTCATTACTAATATCTGAGAATGTTAAATGATCCAATTTATCCTCGTCCACATACTTTGAAAGCTTTTTCATCGGTTCGAAATTGTTCAGCTCACCATTTTTTATTGAGGTTAATATTGAGGCTTCCAGTGATGCTGGGTTTAGATTAAGATAATGGTCAAAACTCATTTTAGTATCAATTTCAGCATTGACTGCACCTTTTAAGTTAGTATCTACGATAAAGTCTTGTTTAAAATTCTCGAAAACATAAAATATACTGTCAATTGCCAGATGTTCAATGGCTATCTGACTTTCTACGTTAACTGATTTATCCGAACTTGCATCTACCTTTCCTGTTAATGAAACACTACCCCCCATAGCGCTAAAAGATATGCCATTGGAGTACAGCCCTTGATTCTTAATAATCACATTTCCTTTGATTTTTGAGGGATGAAAACGTCTGAAAGTTAGCTTATCAATTGTGGTATTAAACTTTAGTTTTAACCTTGGTGATAATTCGAAAAAGTATTGGTCTGAGTTATTTGGGTCTGATGTAGGTTGTGCTAATAATTCATCCAAGTTTAAATATGTAGAGTAGAGATCGGCCTCTATACCAATAGGTTCATTTTCTAAAAGAATAAATGCTAGTAAATTCTTGAAAAGACCATTTAGCAGAAAATCACTCTCACCATAATGTCCTTTGACATCATTTAGGGCAATATCCACGTTGTTAAATAAAAATTGCCCTTCTAAATTTTTTAAAGGATATTTTAAACCCTGCAAAGACAAGTTGATATTTCTACAAACTATTTGTCCTGAAGTTTTGGTTTTACCTTGTAGATTTCGTGTTTTTAAATCTTTAATATTTCCATTAAAGGATATATCTACATCTAAGCTTCCTGAGCCAGATTCCAGTCCTTTTGGTTGATAGAAATTTAATAAAGATTTCATATCTATAGAACCAGAAAAATCGAAGTCCAATTTAGGGTTAGAAAAGTCATCAATGCTTAGGTTGCTATTGAATTCTGTACCATTTAAGTTTCCTCTAATATTTTTCAGCTCTAACAAACCAAGTTTCAAATTGTAGATGTCTGGCAATTTTAGATATCCTTCAGCATTTGCCTTCTCAAGACGGGTGTCTGTTTCAGGGTAGAAAATAGCCGCATCTTTAAGACCAAAATGTGTCTCTAGCGTAGGCCCCTTTTTTTCACTTAGATACCCTTTTAGAGAAAGGTCAAAATAGGCATCCCCAGTACTTTTATAAACATTTAACTTTTCCTGAATAGGTTTTGGCATTAATGAACCAATGGTTGTTAAATCTGTGTCTTTCCCTTCAAGATACAGTTCTATTGATTGTTGGTCTTTAAATATATACTCTCCATAAGTCAAAAATTCGGAACCGGATATTTGAAGGTTAGAGGGGTTTATGCCCACATTTTTATTAACATCGTCATATATGATGTTAGTATTTACCTCTACGGCTTTTTCTGTAACGAAAATATTGCCTTTTGATGAAACGGTATGGACAACATAATTTCCTAATGCGTGAATATTGAATAATTTGTTTTCATAAATAAGGCTGGCAGAAGTACTAGAAGTGGTCAGGTC
>CAYGNU010000210.1:6790-7713 GCA_964351175.1 uncultured Roseivirgaceae bacterium
AAATTA
Organism: uncultured Roseivirgaceae bacterium; assembly: GCA_964351175.1. Lineage (GTDB taxonomy): Bacteria > Bacteroidota > Bacteroidia > Cytophagales > Cyclobacteriaceae > Fulvivirga. Next base: position 6,797 of record CAYGNU010000210.1, read on the forward strand.
TCAATTGCTCTGTTGTCATAAATAAAGTGTGTATTTAAGAGCTCAACCTTTTTCAAGTCAAAATCAACACTTTTAGATTTCCCAGTAGTTTGAGTTTTCACAATGTCATAGTTGATTATTCCTTTCTTATCGACTGATATTCGACATGATGCATTTTGAATAGTCACCCTTTCAATAGAGTAGACATTGTCCCATAGTTTTAAGGGGTTAACACCAATAACAACTTTATCCGCGCTTAATAATTTCGCGTTTTCATTTTTGTTACTGCCATCAATTTGAATGTCTTTGAATATTATAGATACTTCAGGGAAGTTATCAAGTATTGATACATTAATTTCTTTTACGGCTATGGGAGTATTGATATATTTATTAGCCTCGCTAACAAATTTTTGAATTATATTGTCACGATAGTAATATACAAGTAGCGAACTGATTAACAGTATGAAACTCAAAATGGCTAATGAGTATAAAAGGGCCTTTTTAAGTATTTTGATTAGGTTCAACTAGTGGAAAATTTTGGATTCAAATGAAGTTCAAAGTTACTTTTTAAAAGTATTAATCTTTTAACGAAACTAGCCTTCTGAAATTTTAATTCTTTTCTTTTAATAAAACATTTGCATAAAATTAAAACTGTACTAAATTTGCATTCCATTTCGCAGAAGAGTGAGATAGATTAATAAAAAGGGCGCTTAGCTCAGTTGGTTCAGAGCACCTCGTTTACACCGAGGGGGTCGGGGGTTCGAATCCCTCAGCGCCCACAAAAAGACAGTTTATACTGTCTTTTTTTGTTTAGTCACCTTGGACTTTATAAACACTTAAGTTTTACCTAATCTTATTATATTAGGGCTTATATTATGGGAAATTAGCTCAGTTGGTTTAGAGCATCGCCTTGACAGGGCGGGGGTCGCTGGTTCGAA
>CAYGNU010000211.1:0-7686 GCA_964351175.1 uncultured Roseivirgaceae bacterium
CTAGCAGCGGCCACGCCCCAGAGATTTGCCCTATCCAGTAGCTAACCATCAGAAATCCACCCAGTCCAATACCCGCAATGGCTAAGCCGCCTCCCCGTGGTGTTGGAAGCGAGTGGTTGCTTCGGTCGTTTGGCAGGTCAATCACTTGTTGCTTTTGGAGCATTACGATGATGTGACTTGTTGCCCTGTAGGATAAGTATGTGGCAACTAGAAATGCTGCAACAAGAATTGTCGTGTAAAAATAGATACCCATAACCAGCGCACGATAAATTAAAAAATTCTAGAAATAAGCATAATATTAAACAGCTTTTCTTACAATAAACAAGATTGCTTTTTAAATGAGTTTTATTTATACATGCAGCAACTTAATTTCCTTATAAGGGCGGTTAGCTCAGTTGGTTAGAGCGCTACGTTGACATCGTAGAGGTCGGAGATTCGAATTCTCTACCGCCCACCATTTTATTAATATTTATCAGTGGTTTATTTGGGCAGAAGCTTCGCGCACTCAAGGTGCCTGTGCTTTGGGGAAGCGCTGGGGAAGCTTTAAGCGCAATTTTAACCTTTATCACTTATGCTGTTAAAAACTTATTTAATTCACAAAAGACAAAGGGTTCAGATCATTGTTGTACTTTTCTTTAGCTGCATTTACCTGCTTAAATGCATTTGTATAAATTTGATCTGGGATTAACTGTACTGGAATTTGTAAATCACCAATCATTTTCTCTATATCCTCTTTTGTTATTACAAATATTCCATGTTTTTCTGTAGTTTCAATTTCAGAAGCAACTTCTGCCTTTGTTTTAGAGGTGACTATCACTGGAAGCACATCAAAAAAATGATTGCTTACTTGTAAGCTATTGCGAACTTTCTCTGTGCGATCATATAGCCGCGGAATTTTCCTATCATCTTGTAAAATTCCTGTTGTACACTCCACAACTAAATAATGACCATTTGGTGTAGTGGCAATAATATCTGGCACATCGTCTAATCCCTTTACTCCGTCTAAATGAGCAACATTAAACCCTAGTAACCACAAAAGCCAAGATATTGAGGTTTCGAATTTTCTTGAATCAATTCTACCATTTGTATTGTTAATTATGTTCTTTAGGATGCTCATCTCCTTGTCAAAAGATGTATATGCTGAATATCTAGGGTTAAAAGTTTTATTGTCGTCTACAACCCAATAATGATGCTGCGCGACTCCACCATAGCAAGCAAAACAATGTATAATTGAGTTTTCGGGAACTTCTATTTCTAAAGTGCCTTCCTTGTAGTTTTCTTTTTGTTTCCATGAGACTTGCTTACTATGAGCTTTCTTTCTATCAGTCACCAAATAGCTTTTATTAGTGATGCTATATCCAACGCTTACTTTTTCTTCTTCAAGTTTGCTAGATAAGCGTAAAGTTATCGTAGCAAGGTTTTCTTTCATGCTAGTTGTCTCGTTGTCAATCAACAATATAGGACTTGCTACTACCTCTATGAACGCGCTGTTATTTCCTATATCTATTCCAGATAGCCCATATTCATTGCTCAAGGCCTGCAAATTATCAAATGGTTGCTCTGCTGCCATTAGCTCCCAGTCAACATCCGGCTGCTGTATATATTCCAGTAATCTGAGGTCGTTATTAAGATTAAAAACATTTATACGTTGCTGGCTACGTATGCCCTCTTGATGAAATGGGTTATAATACATGCTAGGTGGGTGAGCATCTTTGCATTTAAAATGTAAGGTTTTATTATTAATATTGATTGCACCCTGTATAGCCTGCTCAATAAATTGCTTATAGTTTATTCCTGAATTAGAAATCTTAGCACTCTCAGCTACTATTGAATCGGAGTTGAAAGCCTTATCTTCAAAGAGGCTGCGGTTTATAGTCAAAAACAGGCGGCCTTTAACAAGGTATAGATCATCGCCTTTCTTGGCCGCTATATAGTTGAAGGTGGCATCCTCATAAGCATCTTCAAATAGCTCAACTGATTTTAAGAACTTTGTTAAATGGTCTTGTTTCATTACATTTCCTGGTAATTATGTGATTTCCTTAACGCTTTCAAATTTTACCTTTTCAATAGGAGAAAACCCGGCAGTTTTTTTAAACTTCATATTGTGCAAAAAGTTATCCATTGAATCGGATGGATCAATACTAGAAAGGCTCAGTTTTTCAAAAGTAGCCTTAATTATCAAAACGGATAAGATAGTTTGCTCTTCAAGATGTCCTGTTTTGCTGTTTAGTAGTTCATCATTTGCATTAACAATTATACTTTCAATAGGCAGTAATGCAAATAACTCTCCAGCTACTCGCAGCACACTACTACAAACATGATCTTGATATAACTCGTTAAACTCACCTTTTGGCATATTTTTAGTGGAAAGAGTTCCGCTTTGTCTTAGGCTATATTTTTCATTAGGAATTACTTCTTGACTGTTTACTCGCAAAGAGGCTGTAATCTCTCCATTATCTTCAATTGAGAAAGATACTGAAGTACCTAAATTTTCAATGCTAGCAAAAGGGGTGTAGCTTTTTATTACCTCTAAATACGAAGTTGGCTCTCTTTTAAGTATGCTGGTAGCCAGTTTATTTTGAGACTCCCATTTACTGAACTTTAAATTGTATTGTGCTATCGCATTCTCGTATATAGCCGTGTCTTTGGAAATAGCAGCATCTATGGATAGCCTGAGTTTTTCTTTCTTTTTGTCCTCAGATTTCATTATTTTATGTAACAAGTTAGGCTTAAAGCCATCATATTTACTCTTGGCTTTTAACTCATTGTCATTCTTTCGCTTTGGCTCTTTAGGAGGTTTTTTATTTGCTATACTATCCCAATCAATAAAATCACTTAGAACCTCACTATGGGTGCTAGTGATTTGCCCTATGTAATCTTCAAAAGCATTTACAGTTTCTTCTGCATCTTGAAGAGCATCCTGCTTGGCTTGAAGCTTTTGCCTTCTTTCAGATTCTCGTGCAGAGCGCCTCACTTCAGTTTCTATGGCTCTTATCGTTCCTTTCCAGCCCATACTACCCCCATGGTATTTTGTGCATTAAAATATAACTTACTTTAAATATAGAAGAGTAATGACTATATTAACATAGTCAAATTGAGTAATTTATCAGGTAGTAATGTTTTGAGTAATAGGGATAATTTTTCTGCGCCGACAAAAAGAACCCTGGCAATGCGAGTCAATTACAATTGTTCATACCTGAAGCAGGGAGAGGAGTGCTGGAAACCTACACTAGGCCCACATTCTGAAGATGAAAAATCAGTTAATTTAGGTAAAGCTGCTCATATAACTGCCGCATCCAAAGGCGGACCTAGATATGATCCAACTCTTAGCAAAGCGGAAAGAAAATCTATACGCAATGGGATTTGGATGTGCGGGCTACATGCTGAGCTAGTAGATAAAGACGAAGGACCTTACCCAACACCTTTACTTAAAGATTGGAAGAAGCTGGCTGAAGAACGCGCGCGCATTGAGGCTTTCACCTCTGGTAATGGCAACACTGAAAGACCTATTCTTGAACTTAGTGACGAAGATAAAGAGTTTTTCGCGAGTTTGGTACTTCCTCCAGAAGAAACAACTGAGAATATACTAACTCGTATGCTGGAATCTGCCAGCACTAATATACAAACTTATACCAATAGCACTGATTGGCCGGAGCATACGATTCCGCTTAATCTTACATTAGAAGAAGAATCTCAAAATTTGGATATTACACTAGAAGGACTAAAACAAGGGGTTGATGTTTCTGGAGTTATAAACCTCATTTCTTCGCCCGGCACAGGGAAGACAACCACAATGATACAGCTCTCTGAAGTAATCATTAATTCAGGCGAATCAGTCGCAGCTTATATTCCTTTGAATTTGTGGTGCGGTCATAAAAAAGCGTGGTTTGAGTATTTAATAGGATTGAATGCTTTCAGGTCATTTAAAATAGATCATTTCATGAAGCTGGCATACGAAGGACGTCTGGTATTACTGCTTGATGGATGGAACGAGCTGGACTCAGACACTCGTTTATTTGCAAGTAGAGAAATCACAAGGTTAAGGCTGGAGTTCCCACAGCTAAACATGGTTATTGGCTCGCGCAAGCAAGCTTTGCCGACCAGTGATGGAGTAACTGTAAAAATTGAATCATTAAATGATGAGCAGCAATTAGATATAGCTCGTCAAATAAGAGGGGCTGATGGTGAAAAAATATTAGACCAAGCTTGGAGAAATCCTTATCTGAGAGAGCTTGTTTCTATCCCCTTTTATCTGACAGCATTGCTCTCAGGTACATCCGGTACAAGCTTACCTCAAACAAAAGAGGAAATATTAAAAGGCTTTGTTGATAAACATGAAGCCGATCCAGAAAAAGCCGAAATATTGAGAAAAGAACTTTTTGGATGTCATAAATGCATGCTGGAAGGGCTAGCTGTTGAAGGAATAAAGAATTCTACTTCAAGTCTTTTAGAAAAAGACGCGCGTCCGATAGTAGTTGCAACACTTAATAAGTTGAAATCAGATGGACAAATTTCTGGAGATATACAACCTGCATTAGTTCTAGATACTTTAGTCAACACACACTCCCTTGTTAGAGGCGGTGAAAACATATCCTTCCAACATCATCAATTTCAAGAATGGTATGCTTCGTTTAAAGTTGAAGAATTAATGTTATCAGCAGCTTCAGGAAATAACGAATGCCATAAAGAATTAAAATATGACGTTCTTAACTGGATTTCGTGGGAAGAAGCGGTTTTATTTGCATGTGAACGTTTGTCTAAAAATGATGTTAATGGGGCAAAAGTGGTTTCAGCTGCAATATTGGATGCAACTGCTATTGATCCGCTTCTTGCTGCGGAAATGATATATCGTTCTTCACCTGAAATATGGCAACACATAGGTGATGAAATATTGGGGCTAGTTAAAATATGGCACGCCAAGGGAAAGATAGATAGAGCAGTTAACTTCATGATAACAAGTGGCCGCTCTGAATTCTCTGAATATATTTGGCCTTTAATATCCAGTGCAAATAACCAAGTGTATTTAAAAGCCCTTCGTATAGCAAAGCAGTTTCGCCCTAAGGTTCTTGGGGAAAATGTGAAAAAACGCCTTTCAGAACTGCCGGATGAAATACGTGGACATGTGGTCGGTGAAATTGGTCAACGCAGTGGATTTGATGGTATGGAGCTTGCAGCTTCAATAGCCAAGAATGATCAAAATGCCGATGTAATTTTTGAGATAATACAGGATTTACAATTCAGACGCGCGGACAGGCACGTTAAGGATATTTTGTCATCAGCTTCAGAAGAGGTGTGGGAGATAATTGCAACGCGCAGCTATCCTGAAGAGCTAATCTGCCCAGAGCAAGCTGAGCGCTTAACAGCCATCAGAAATAAGCTTTTTGAGAAGAAAACCGATAAAGTTGAAATAATCTACTACTTGATTAGACATCAAAATGAAGAAGATTCCACAGAAGAAAGAATTGTTAAAATAGTTGCATCTGAAGATTTCTCAATGAAAGATGATCGCTCTAGGTCTATAATATGGGAGATATATGAAAAGCTACCCGAGTCTGCTGCTCGTGCTTTATTAGAAAGGTTGAATCGCGGTTTGGAAGTTCCTTATAAATCAGAAGAAATCCTACAAAGGATAGAGTCAATTGATAGCGGATCGTTGGTTGATAAGGTGCTTAATAATGATGGCCCAGAATATACTTTAAAAGTCATTTCCACAGTAGTTGGCCCTGATACTATTGAAAGTGTTTTAGATAAACTTCTAAAATTAAATGATGAATTTAAAGCCAGCGATGAACGCGCTGAACAATCTAAAATAGACGAGTACGGGCGGTTAAGAGATATAGTTCTTACATCTAGAGAATCCAGCTTTATTCCTGCATTGCTCAGGAAGTCTAAGACAAGCAGCCTTAATCAAATAGAAATGATGTTGGAGTTATTTTCAATCCATGGAAAAGACCATAAGTACCATCAAATTGTCCTAACTCCTGAAACAGAAAAAGAATTGTTAAATATTTTTAAAGTGTGGGGTGAACTCCTATTATCACCTGATGCTAACAGACACCAACGTGCCTACCTTGCAAAAGCAATTGGAAGGCAAGGATTTAGCGATTTTTTGCCAATGTTGAAGGAATTCTTAGAGCAAGATTTTGTTGAACGTGAAAAAGAACAAAATGATTTCAAAAAAACAGGCCGACGTCCTTCAAATGGAAGTGCCTGCAATAAAAGTCTTTACGGACAAGCTTTTGCAAGTATTGGCAGTCCAGAAGCAATACAAATGATGTTTGAGTATCTTCCTGATGTACGCTTTGGTTTTGAGGCTTCATGCGTTCTTTTTCAGATATGGAGACGCGATAACCCATCAGGAAATGATGATAGATTCTCAACTTGGCCAGATTTTAGCGAAGTAAAATCCAAGAGAAAATATCTATCTGAGAACCCTGATGAACCACTTGATACATGTGCTTTTGCAGAGGCCATATTTGATACAATAAATAAAATAATTACATCTGATTGTACAGATGAGCAGCAGAAGCATGCCATTGCTATTGCTAAAGTAGCTTTAGGTATGCCACATGGAAGAAAGAATAAAGAGGTTGATATGTTATTAAATCTTCCTCAACAATATTCACTAAAAATAAATTTACTATCTGCCTTTGCTATGACGGGAGAAGTTATATCTTCTGAGTTTTTGAAAGGTGGTTTTAATGAACTTTTAGAGCTGGGTAAAGAACAGCCATGGAGAATTGAGGAAAACCGAGGAGAAGTAATGAAGTGGTTGGCATTATTTCCTTTTTCAGATAAGCCTTTAGCGATATTTGACATCATTGCCTCAATACCTAGCTCATATCGTTACCCTCACCAACTTAGATCACTATTAAATTCACTGGGAAAAAGCTCACATGAGGATGCTTTAGAGGTTCTTAAGAAGTTACTTGAACCATACCCGAATATGATTAAAGAATATGAATGGCTGGAAGCTGTTCTGAAGTTAGAAACTGAAGATTCAGCCTCGTTTATTCTTGAGTTAATATGTGAAGGAAAACTTAAGAAATCAAATGGAATGCTTGATAGATACAGACTGTCAAAGCAACTTGCTTACCTTATAGATATAACTCCTTTGCTAAAAGAGAAGGTTTTAGCAAAATATAAAGAAACGCCTCCGTCTTTAGAAAAGTCTGTGTTAGAGGCCACTTTAATAGAAATAGTGGATGAGGATATTTTCTTAGATTTAATCTACAGCCTAGCCTCTAACAAACAACCTTATGATGGCAGGTTAGCAGCTGCAACCGAAAAACTAGCCATTGGTCAACGTCCTGTTGATGATTGGCCGGGAGCATTTGAGCGTTTTAGTACTCCACTAACAGAACTGCGCAAAAAGTTATTTGATATACATTCACAAAGTGATGATCTTGTATCAAGCCTTGCTGAATCCTGTCTCATAAAAATTGAAAAGCTACGTGATGAAAATGGGCGTATCAGTAGTGAGCCTAGACACCCCAATATTGATTCAGGTAAGCCTTGGCCGAAAGAAGCTAAAAAAGTCAGTTAGTTTTTTCGACCCTCTTTCTAATTACATTTCAAATCTTAGTTAAACATTTCCTTGTTTTTTAGGCTTCCACAAAGCATAATCACCCCGAGCAAACCAGTTGCTCCGAGGCTTAGTACCCTCGTTACAGATAGGCTGACATC
>CAYGNU010000212.1:0-7677 GCA_964351175.1 uncultured Roseivirgaceae bacterium
AGCTTACTGACCTCGAGATTAGCGACCAGTCACTATTTGACAAAATCCAGCACTTTGAATTAAAAATGCTTGCTGAGCAAGGGAACATTAGAGGCCTAGCTCAAAAAATTAATCAAGGTATTACATTTTCCTCAAAGGACTTAACAGAAAGAGAATACTATAAAGGCCTAATAAGTGAGGCGAATGGGGATACTTTAAATGCTACCATGAGCTATGATTATGTGGCTCTTCGCAACCCATTCTTTGAAGAAGCGGTAATTGCATCCGCCAGATATTTCAATCAAAAAGATGCCTTTAAGGCATATCACATTTTATTAAATGCCTTGGAGGTTAATCCTAGGTCTATCAAATTATTAAAGGCTTATATACTACAATGTGCTGAAGTTCAGCAAAATTTATCTGGTGAAATAGCACTAGAAACATTACAAGCCTCAACAACACCCAAAGAGTGGAAGGAAATTGAAAAACAATATTTTAACTTGGTTGAGGAAAGGAAGTCTAACTGGTAACTCAAAATATCAAACGATTGAAATTGACCAAATGAATTAATTATTAACTTTGACCTTTCTTAAAAAGACAATAAATCTATGGAATTAAAGAAAATTGCCCTAAACGATATTCATACTAAGCTTGGTGCTAAAATGGTGCCTTTTGCCGGTTACAACATGCCCGTAAGGTACAGCTCAGATATTGAAGAACACTTGGCCGTTAGGAATAGTGTAGGCATGTTTGATGTATCGCATATGGGTGAGTTTTTAGTTTCTGGTCCTAATGCTCTGGCACTGATTCAAAAGGTAACAAGCAATGATGCCTCTAAGCTGGCAATTGGAAAAGCACAATACTCCTACTTACCTAATGATGATGGTGGTATTATAGATGATTTGTTAGTTTATCAAATGAAGGATCAACAGTATCTTTTAGTGGTAAACGCTGCCAACATTGATAAAGACTGGAACTGGATTAGTTCTAAAAATGATGTTGGTGCTGAAATGAAAAACATTTCTGATGATTTTTCACTTTTAGCAGTTCAAGGCCCGAAAGCGACTGAAACACTTCAGAAATTAACGAGCGTAAACTTATCTGAAATTAAATTCTACAATTTCGAAGTAGGTGATTTTGCAGGTGCTGAACATGTTATTATTTCAGCAACAGGCTACACAGGTGCTGGAGGATTTGAATTGTATATGCATAATAAGGACGCTGAAATGATTTGGAATAAGATTATGGAAGCAGGCACTGAGTTTGGTATTAAACCAATAGGTCTTGGTGCACGAGACACCTTAAGAATGGAAATGGGCTTTTGCCTATACGGCAATGATATTGATGATACCACTTCCCCACTAGAAGCTGGATTGGGCTGGATATCTAAGTTTACTAAGGAGTTTACCAATTCTGCAGCCTTACAAAAACAAAAGGAATTAGGTGTAAATAAAAAGTTGATCGCGTTTAAAATGATTGATCGCGGCATCCCTCGTAAAGACTATGAAATACATGATGCTGAAGGTAATAATATTGGTAGAGTTACCTCAGGCACTCAGTCGCCAGTTCTTTCTCAAGGGATAGGCATGGGCTATGTCACCACAGCTTTTACAACTCCAGGTAGCGAAATATTTATTGCAGTAAGAAACAAAGCGCTAAAAGCAGAGGTTTGTAAGTTGCCGTTGGTTTAGATTGATTATGCTAAATCAATTGAAGTTAGTTAGCGTAATAATTTTGATATTTATCACTCTTCTATCTTCATGTGAAAACCCCAAACATCCTCTTACAGGTCATTGGCATGAAGTTTTAAATGGAAAAGTGGTCCATTGTTATCATCTTACAGATAGTACATTTGCAGTAGATGAATTATCCGTAGGATATAAAAATCCATATGAATACATCAACAATAGAAGAGCATTGTATTCAGAGGCCACCTTCGAATACTCAATTGATTACCAAGTTCTAGAAAATAGAATCATATTCAATGATTCCATAGAGTGGGTTAGGGTTAAAAATGACCTTGATGCATTTATGGCTGATTTATCAATTGGATTAAAAGTCTCTATTGAACCTCCAGAATTGATTAACAGGGAATTTGATTTTCCTTATAAAATTGATAATGCGACATATCTCTATATTGGAAGATTGAAAAATAGTGGGACAGCCACAGGTGAGAATTTCGAAATCCAAATGAATGACGTGATAAGTCCTCTCAATGATGTGGCAGTTTATGTCAATTGTGGTCACTGTAATATGAACGAAAAAATAGTAGTTCTTAACGCAAATAAATATGTTCCTGAGCTTTTAATTCAATCAGTTATTGATGAAATTCTAAAAGGTGGAATTTTAAGACAAAATATTTACACCACGGCAATTGATAAAAATGAAATGTCCATGGGTTTAGTTCAGAAGTTTCCTAAGAGCTCTGACTAAATGAAATCTCGAAAAACTTCCGGCTCATGGCCGGAATGACAACCTATGTTTTCTGTGTTTTGTCATTGCGGGCCTGACCCGCAATCTAAATTAAGGGTCGTGCTTAGAAGTATGACTTCCAAACCTTAGTAGCCTTCTATTATTATCCTATTATTTAGTATTTAGGCCACATTAATTTCTTGTTAGTGTTTTTTAAATCCTATTATCTTTAAAATCACTTGGTCATTTTGTTTTTGGGTGTATTTTTGAAGTCAACACTCCATGATTCCTATGTTTAAAAACATGACTATTAAAAAGAAGATGTTATTCTTCATCTTAGGCCTAACGGTTATCATATATTCTATAACACTAGGGTATACAATTTATAGTCTTCGCAAGGATGCAATTAATGAAGCTAAGCAACTGGCTGATACTTATGCTTCTGACAAAGCCAACGATATAAAAGCAAAATTGGATGAAGACATGGCCATAACAAGAGCGATGGCACTCATTATACAAGACTATGTTTATTTACCTACTCAAGAAAGGGAGGACTTGCAGTTTAGGTTAATGAAAAACATTTTAAAAGAGTATCCAAAATATGAAGCAGTGTGGATGAGTTGGCAGCTTCAATATATTGATAGTGCATGGACTAATAATTACGGGCGCCTAAGTATCAATTGCTATTGGGATAATGGAAGTATTAAGACTTCTCAGGAAAGAAAAGATCTATCTAGTTTCGATTTAAATGGTTTATACTATAGACTCCTTACAGACAAAGAAGAATTGTTAACAGAACCATACGAGTTTGACTCTTATGATGTGGATGCTGCAGGCACGCTATTGGCCGTATCCCCAACCAAAACATTAGTTAATAGAGATGATGTTGCTATTGGCGTGATAGGCATAGATATGTCATTGGAAGAATATAGTAAAATGACGGTAATTGAAGATTACAAACAAGGTTATGCCTTTTTATCTTCTAATAACGGAACTATAGTTGCCCATAAAAATTTAGAACTCACAAATAAACCCTTAAGCAAGCTGGACTATTATGAACGCTTAGATTTTGATCTAATGGAAAAAGTGCGAATCGGGGAAGCGGCCTCATTTACTATGTATAGTGATGAATTTGAAGAAGATGTATACTTATCAATAGCTCCAATATCTGTAGGAAGATCTGCTGCGCCTTGGTCAGTCGGTATTATTGTTCCCTATTCAGAGATTACTGATTCAATCAATGCCACCTTCTGGTTTATGATAGTAGTGGCTATCATAGGGCTACTACTTCTATCAGTTGTCATTTTAAAGATTAGTAATGATATTGTCAATTCTCTAATGAATACTAGTTTAATACTGAAAGATATTTCTCAAGGTGAAATAAACATAGATAATAAACTTGATGTAAATAGTACAAACCAATTGGGTCAAATGGCCAATTCGGTTAATGTATTAATAGATGAACTCAATAAAAAAGCCAACTTTTCTAAGTTGATAGGCGAAGGAAATTTAGACGCAGATTTTGAAGTAGCAGGTGAAAATGACATGCTAGGACAATCATTGTTAGAAATGCGAGATAGCCTGAAAGAAGCTGAAAAAGATAGTAGAATAAGGAGCTGGACTAATGAGGGACTCACCAAATTTTCAGAGATTTTACAGGCAGATTCAGAAAATCTTGATGCCCTTTGCTCAGATATTATTAGCAATTTGGTTAGATATATGGATATTGTTCAAGGAGGCATTTTCGTTATTAATGACGAAGATGAAAATGACAAATTCATAGAGCTGAAAGGAGCTTATGCTTACGAGCGCAAGAAGTGGGTTGATAAACGAATAGACTTAGAAGAAGGTCTAGTTGCACAGGCGATGCTTGAAAAAAGTCACATCTATCTTAAAGAGGTTCCACAAGACTATATCAACATCACCTCCGGACTTGGAGAATCCAATCCTAATGTCATTTTGATTGTACCGCTAATGTTAAATGGAGAAGTTTATGGTGCAATAGAGCTAGTATCGTTCAATGAAATTGAAGATTATCAGATTCAATTTATAGAAAAACTTGCTGAAAATATAGCATCTACTATCTCTTCGGCAAAGATTAATTATACAACCAGAAAGCTCCTAGAGCAATCAAAAATACAGGCCGAAGAGCTCCAAGGACAAGAAGAGGAAATGCGACAGAATATGGAAGAACTGCAGGCTACCCAAGAGGAAATGATAAGAAAAGAACAGGAGTACTTGGATAGAATTAAAAAGCTAGAAGAAAAAACATCTTCAAAATAGCATTATCCATTACTACCGCGGGAGCTCCTCCCTATTTTTCTTCATGCATTCTTTCATTCAGCACTTAAGGCGCGTGCAGGATTAGCCCTTGCCACTTTCAAACATTGATAGCTAATGGTTATAATAGCAATCAATAACGTAGCTCCACCGGCTAATAAGAAGGAATCGATACCTATTCCAATTCGATACTCAAATTCACTCATCCAGCTTTCAGCAAAGTAAATGGTCATTGGAACTGAAATGATTAAGGCTATAATAATAATGATGATATAGCTTTTAGAAAGTAGCATGATGATACTATTCATAGGAGCGCCCAAAACCTTACGCACACTTATTTCTTTGATTCTTTCATTCATGGTAAGTGTCGCTAATGCAAATAGTCCCATAGAACCAATTAATAAAGCTAAAAATGTTGCTGTAGAAACTATTTTTCCAAGGTTTTGTTCTGCTTCATACTGACGAGACATACCCTCATCTACAAAGTTAAAATCGAAGGGCTCATCACCATAAACTTTAACCCAGTCAGCCTTAATTTCTTCTAGTGTGGCATCAAAAGAATTAGGAGCTATTCTTGCCAATACTTTCGGACTAGGATCGGTATCAAGATTCACATTATTAGCCGCACTAAAACCTATTTCAATATTCTGTGTCAGAATAAGCGGCTCAATTTTATTATGCAGCGAAGCAAAATGAAAATCCTTAACCACACCTATAATCTCGTGATCAATCGCATTGGGGTTTGGTATCTTTGCGCCAATAGGATTATCTAATCCAAATTCTTCCACAAAAGCCTCATTAACAATAATGCTTCTTCTTTTGTCGGCTTGATTATCAGCTTCAAAATTTCTCCCTACTACCAGTTCCATTTTTAACGATGGAATATAACCAGCGTCAACAGCATTCATTCTAAACTGTCTTAAATTATCAGTTTCAGGCTCAGTCCAGCCTAATTGAATCCAACCACCTTGACCAAAATTTTGTGACGATACGCCCAGATCTATAATATTACTGTTCGCAGCCAACTGAGTTTTAAGTATCTGCGCCTTTTCTAATCCTTGAGAAATTTGATCTCTCAATCCTCTGGCAGTAGGAACATTGATAGGAATACTTATCACCTGATCAATATCAAATCCTAGGTTTTTATTTTGAAGAAAGTTTAGTTGCTTCTGCATCAGTACTGTAGTTGACACCAAAAATATTGACAAAACAAATTGACCAGTAACCAATGCCATTTTAAAATAATGTTTGTTCCCTGCCGAAGCTGCTCCACCCTTCAACACCTTGGTAGGTTGAAACGCTGAAATGATGAAAGCTGGGTAAATTGAGGCTACTAATCCTACAAGGACAGCTAAGCCAACGAACATCAAAATATTATCGAACCCAAGCTCCATTTTTAAATTATTATTGGCAAGTTCATTAAACATTGGCAGGACAATTCTTGCAAGCAACAGTGCCACACCTAACGATAAAACAGCCAACAATACACCTTCTGAGATGAGTTGCTTACTTAACTGGCTTCTGCTTGCACCAATGGCCTTTCTTACTCCTATTTCTTTAGCTCTAGCTGAAGATTTTCCAACAGATAATATCATGAAATTGACACATCCAAGAATAAGAATTAATACGGCAATACCTGATAAAATATAGGTGTATTTAGGATCACTAACCGATGCATACGCTGGTGGAAAATCATTATTTAAATGAATATCTAGCATTGGTTGTAGATGGATGCTATATGGATTTTCTCTATCCTTGCCAAGCACTTTATCAACCAAACTGACTAACTTATCTTCAAAACTATTTGCATCTGTGCCTTCCTTGAGCAGCACATAATTGGAGCCCATTATCATGTGCCAAGTATTTATTACAGGATCTGGAAATACCAATTTGGCATTCTCATCTGAAATCAGGAAGTCAAAACTTAAGCTCGAATTTGATGGAAGTTCGTCCAACACGGCAACAACAGTAAATATTTTATTCTCTTCCCCCAGAGTCATTTTCAACTGCTCGCCAACTGAACCGATTGTACCAAAGTACTTTTCTGAAATGGCCTTGGTGATAACGATATCTTCTGTGCTTTCTAATGCTGACGTTGTTGAGCCCGTAAGCACTGGGAAATCAAACATTTTAAAGAACCCTCTTGAAACCATATTGATGGTTTCGGAGAAATTTTGCTCTTTATATTCCACTTGCTGCGGGAAAGAACTGAAAGTTGTATAAGACTCTAAATCATCATAATCCGCATCCATCAGTCGGGTAACATTAAATGGCGTATAGGTAAAGTTCTGCATACCTCCACCTGGTGCATCAGTTGTATTATAAACTCTATATATTCTGTTTGCTTTTGAATGAAATTGATCAAATGTCCATTCGTTTTTTACGAATAGAATAATTATCACACAGCAAGCAATACCAATAGCTAAACTGCCAATATTAATCAAAGAAGTAACCTTTGTTTTCCAGAAGTTGCGGAGGGCGATTTTGAGATAGTTTTTAACCATGGAAGTGCTGTTAAGTATTTTGAGATTTAAACAATAGTACTCAAGAATCAACTTAAGGTTACTTTAAACAATGTTAAAAGAAGTTAAATGCGCTTCTAAGGGTCATTTTCTTAGACCCTAAAATTAAAATCACAGTCATTTAGTCTAAGGTGCTAATTAGGACAATTAGGTCAGTCTCTAATTATACTCATGCAAAAGTAGTAGAGTTCTTAGTTATTGAAGTTCAAACTTACTCTAGTCCCTACGCCCAAAGTAGATGATAGACTGATGCTTCCTCCATGCTCCTTCATTAAACTGTTAGAAATATGTAACCCTAAACCTGTTCCTTTTCCAGCTTCTTTAGTGGTAAAAAAAGGATCGAACACTTGTGATAGTTTTGACTCTGAAATGCCAATTCCACTATCTTCAAATACTATGCTTAGTTTATCACCTACCACTTGTTTATAAATCTTAATACTTCCACCACCTTCAATGGCATGCAGACTATTTGACAAAATATTAC
>CAYGNU010000213.1:0-2184 GCA_964351175.1 uncultured Roseivirgaceae bacterium
GAATTAGGTGACTATACTGCCATTGTTGACCTTCACAGAGAAGTACAACATGAGATCAGTATCAAAGTATTTGCTGAATAAGTATATATTTTTTAACTCATATAAAAAGCGGCTTGATTATCAAGTCGCTTTTTTTATGTCTTTAAATTTAGCAGGGACAAAAATGACTGCCAATATTATAGTAGAAATAAACATTCCTTTATTACTTAATTTGAACATTTATGTTTTTTTTGTCGGACTGTTGATTTACATGTTTTCTTTTAACCAAAGAGCCCGCTAAGTAAACAGAGAAAAAGCGGAGTTTTGAATATGTGGAAATGGTGCTCTGTGTTTCCCTGTTGGCCCTGCTAATCCAGCCTTTCTGATGGTCAATGCACAATACGGTTCAACAAATCAACATTATGCTACTCCAGGTATCTGTTCAAACTTAACAGCAGCCGATCCTTTAAATGCTTTACGAGGTTTCAAATTTAGTATTTGAAACATCTCTTTATCCTCAATAGTATCTGGATTAGGAGTAGTCAATAATTTATCCCCAGCAAATATTGAATTGGCACCAGCCATAAAACATAATGCTTGCTCTTCAACCGACATTCTCACTCTTCCAGCAGAAAGCCTTACCATAGCTCTAGGCATGATAATTCGTGCCGTAGCTATCATTCTGATCATTTCCCATACTGAAACTCTTGGTTGGTCTTCCAAAGGTGTGCCCTCAACTGGGACAAGAGCATTCACTGGAACGGACTCAGGATGTTCTGGTAGTGTTGCTAATGTATGCAGCATCCCAATTCTATCTCCTTCTGATTCTCCTAAACCTATAATACCACCTGAGCATACCGAAATATTGGCGTTACGAACATTATCAAGTGTATCTAACCTATCATCATATGTTCTTGTAGTGATAATCTCATCATAATGCTCTTCACTTGTATCAAGGTTGTGATTATAAGCATACAGTCCTGCATCTTTCAATTTCTTAGCTTGCTCATCCGTCAACATACCTAGTGTGCAACAAACTTCCATACCCATAGCATTCACACCTTTGACCATGTCTAACACCCTGTCAAAGTCCTTATTATCTCTTACCTCACGCCAAGCTGCTCCCATACAAAACCTAGTGCTACCGGATTCCTGCGCTTCTCTAGCTTTACCAAGCACCTCTTCTGTAGGCAACAACTTATGAACTTTAACATCTGTATGATAACGTGCGGCCTGTGGACAATAAGCACAGTCTTCAGGGCAACCACCTGTTTTTACTGAAAGAAGGGTGCATACCTGAACTTCTTGAGCATCATTGTGCTCTCTGTGCACTGTTGCTGCCCTATATATTAAGTCGAGAATAGGTGAATTAAATATCTCACCAATCTCATCTTTGGTCCAATCGTTTCTGTAATTCATAGAGACAAAATAACTATAATATGTTTAAAGTCTGTAGTCGAAATTAATTTATTTCCAATTCAAATGGCATTCTTGCTTGTGTGCCTTGAAGGTTCCTAACCTTCTTAATTTTCTCTAAGTAAGGATATAATTCCCCCACTTCACTTTTAACCATCTTAGCCCTGGTCTGGTCTTCGAAGTCTTCAAAAATTCTTTCAAAGAAAGGTTTAACTTCCGGGTAATATCGCACCTTATAATCATTAGCAATACCTGCTTTTTCTGCTGCAATTGTAATTGCAGCATCAAAGTCACCAAGTATATCAACTAGTCCTATTTCCTCAGCTTGAGTCCCTGTCCAAACTCGACCAGAAGCAATTTTCAACATATCCTCCTTTTTCATTCCTCTACCCTCCGCAGCCTTATCTATGAAAGTATTATAACTCTTCTCTACACTCTTTTGAATAATTGATTTCTCCAAATCAGTTAGAGGTCTTGTTACCGTCATCATTCCTGAAAACTCACCAGTCTGAACTTCGTCATGATTCAAGCCCAGTTTATCTTCTAAAAGTCCTTGAAGGTTAAAGATCATACCAAAAATGCCAATTGAACCAGTGATAGTATTAGGCTGTGCAACAATTGTATCGCAAGCCATGGCCATATAATAGCCGCCAGATGCGGCATAATCGGACATTGAAGCTATAACCGGCTTAGTTTCTGCTGCCAATTTAATTTCTCTCCACATAATATCTGATGCCAGAGCACTACCTCCTGGGGAGTTGACTCTTAAACCAATGGCCTTAACACCAT
>CAYGNU010000213.1:2194-7644 GCA_964351175.1 uncultured Roseivirgaceae bacterium
TGTTTGATTCTAATTTTACAAAAGCGTCACTATGAATATGCTTAGCAAACTTATCTCCTCCTATTGTTCCATCTTCACCTTTACCCATTACAATCTCACCTGACGCAACAATAACCGCAACCTCATTAGATGATAATTTAAATGTACTAAAGCTCTTTTTATAGTCTTTATACGATATCATTTCCAATTCTGATACGCCTGAAAACTCTTTCAGTTTTTCAATTACTTCGTCTTTATAAGCTAGTTGATCGATCAAATTTAATCTTATAGCATCTTCAGCTTCACGCACTTCCATCTTATTCGAAATCTCCTTCAAACGATCAAAAGTTATATTCCTAGACCTACTGATACTATTCAACATATTGTTGTTAATACCATTGAGTAACTCAGAAATCTGAAACTCATTTTCAGGACTCATGCTCTTTCTGAAATAAGGTTCAACAGCACTTTTGAAATCCCCAACCCTAAAAATTTGAGGTTCAATACCTAACTTTTCAAATAAGCCAGTATAAAATGTAACATTTGAATTAAGGCCGTTCAGTTCTATTTGTCCTTCAGGATTAAGCATTACTTGATCTGCCACACTTGCCAAATAATAGGCGCCTTCGCTATAATATTCTGAATAAGTTATAATGAACTTCCCAGACTGTTTAAAATCTTCTAATGCCTTTCTAACTTCTTCCAATGTAGCCATGCCACCCATAAAGTTGTGTAGTTCAATATATATTCCCTTAATATTGGTGTCTTCAGCAGCATTTTTTATAGATTTTTTCAACTCTATTAAGCCAATACTACTTTCCTCTGCAGCCAAAAATCCAATATCATCAAATGGGTTATTAACCTCCTGTTCGGTAATAAGCTTATCAAGGTTTAAAGAAAGAATTGAATTTTCCTTTACCACTACATTTTCTTTCTCTGATAGAGACCCTATTACTCCTAGTATTATAAAAAATCCCACAATACTAAAGAGTAGTAATGCAATCAATGTAGAAAGTATATTCTTTAAAAAATTCATATTTATACTATTAAAAAGAGTTTAAAATTAGTAAGTATAACAGCATTTATATAGTCGTTAATTCTATTTTTGTAACTAATTATGACAGGCGGAATATATCTTTTATTAGGCTCCAATTTGGGTGATAGAATTGACAATTTAGAACAGGCTAAAAAATACATTTGGTCATTCTCTGAAGTTATAAATATATCTTCCATATATGAAACTGCACCTTGGGGTATAACAGATCAACCGACATTTTATAATCAGGTAATTGAGATAAAAACAACAACAGATCCAACAAGTTTATTAAAAGAGATATTACAAGTTGAACAGTTAATAGGAAGAGTGAGAAAGGAAAAATGGGGGGCCAGAGTAATAGATATTGATATTCTTTATTATAGAAATCAACAAGTGAATCAAAATGATTTGATAATTCCTCATCCAGGAATTGCCGAAAGAAAATTCACATTAGCTCCTTTAGCCGAGTTAGCACCTGACTTTATTCATCCGGTAAATGGGAAAACAAATAAGGAAATGCTTGAATCATTGGACGACCAGCTTTCTGTGAAAAAGCTAGACGTCCAAATTCAATAATTAAATACTGCCTACTTCCACTTCAGTAGCAATTTTCTTCACAAGACCCTGAAGAACTTTTCCTGGTCCACACTCTACAAATTGCGTAGCTCCATCGGCTACCATATTTTGCACAGATTGAGTCCACCTTACAGGTGCTGTTAATTGATCAATTAGATTTTTCTTAATTGTAGCAACATCAGTAGAAGGTTGAGCATTAACATTTTGATACACCGGGCAAATAGGTGTGTTAAAAGTTGTGTTTTCAATTGCAGCAGCTAATTCTCTTTTTGCCGGCTCCATTAATGGTGAATGAAAAGCTCCACCTACTGGCAATGGCAAAGCTCTCTTTGCACCCGCCTCTTTCATTTTTTCACAAGCAACTTCAATCCCTGCATTTGAACCAGAAATCACCAATTGACCGGGGCAATTATAATTGGCCGCAACAACAATTTCCTCAATGCTTTCGCATACTTCCTCAACCTTAGCATCTTCTAGCCCAAGGATAGCTGCCATGGTTGAAGGATTTATTTCACAAGCTTTTTGCATTGCAAGGGCACGTTGAGAAACCAATTTCAATGCATCTTCAAAGTTCAAAGTCTTATTGGCAACTAAAGCAGAAAACTCTCCTAAAGAATGGCCTGCAACCATATCAGGTTTGAAGTCGTTGGATATTGAGGCTAATATGACCGAATGAAGAAAAATAGCTGGCTGCGTCACTTTTGTTTCCTTAAGTTCTTCTGCCGTTCCTTCAAACATTATATCCGTAATTCTGAATCCCAGGATTTCGTTTGCTCTTTCGAACATTGCTTTAGCTGTTTCATTACTCTCATACAGGTCTTTTCCCATACCCGTAAATTGAGCACCTTGTCCTGGAAATACGTATGCTTTCATATATAATTAGTTATTTAAATAGGTTTAAAAAGTGCTAATTTAACTATTTTGATACGCTTCCAAAAATCTCAATTTTTCTTCACTTGTTGGCAACCTACAAGTATCGCTTTTACCAAACCACCTGTATCTATTCTTTGCGATGAAGACATAAATGGAATCTCGAAAGGAAACGGGTAAGGGTTTGAAAATAGTTAGTATTTTCAGAAAACCACCGAGCTCTTTAGCGATAAAGAGACCTGCACTACTCTTTAATAAAAGGTTACCTGAGTTGGTCCAAACTACTATCGAGTCAGTATTTTTTGGTATTAATGGACAAATCTTCTCAGATGCAAAATCAGACTGAAGTGAATCGAAAAGAAATTTATTCTTTTTATCTCTTCTTATAACAAAATCCACTGATGCATTGCACAGATTGCAATATCCATCAAAGAAAATAACATGTTTATTAAACGGATTAGCTATTTGAGTAAATGCACCCATCCTTTGATTTTCTGTAGAGAATTAGAGGTATCAACTACATCGAAGTTGACTTCTGCTACATAGTAGTAAACTCCAGCAGCTAGCTCCGATCCATTATTATCAGTTCCATTCCAATCTATGAATATGTTATTTTCACCACCTTGAGTACCGGTATAATTAAATACTTCTTTACCCCATCTGTTGTAGACAATGAAGTTTACCGACTTTACAAATCTGGCACATTTTGAGATATCTACTGTTCCACAGCCTCCTATACCATTCTCATCAATTGTACTTCTGTTGCTGTAAGCGCTAAATACATTATTACAATTATCTCCATTATCTGGTGTAAACACATTCGGAAGTTCATAATAGGGACAATTATCTACACAAAAAACATTACTAAATTCTCCCTCATTCCCTGACCTGTCAATAGCTCTCACCTTATAACATCCTTTGAAGGATTGTAAATTATCATGCAAGTAGGTAGTGTCTGTTACCGCTGCTATTCTAGTAAACTCTGCTTCTGTTGTGGGCGCATAGTACACTTCATATACCTTTATATCTTCTTGACAACTACCAACAAAGTCTGTCGTCCAGCTTATGTTGTTTTTATAGTCATTAAAGTCGCAGGCACTACTGTTAAGAAAATCCTCACAGCTGGTTCCTTGTATTGTTACTACTGGTGCACATGGTGGTATTGAATCACTAGGCTGTGCACAAACAATTTGCGAGAAGTTTAGTTGTGGGCTCTTAATAGCAGGGTTACCATATGTGCCCTTAGTTAAGATTCTATAGCAATAGATTTTTTCGTCATCTAGATTTACTGAGTCGATATAACTAAACCCAAACTGGGTAACATCTACTTCGGCTAGTAATTGAAACTCATCCTGACTTTGACCATTGTCTCCTCTATAGATCTCATGTTTACTACCTGGTGGCAGTGCTATGCTATTACTCCATGGAACAAATGCATTCCAATCTAACCTGATTTGACCAAATTGTGGCGTGGGGAGCAACCTCATTGAAGATGCTTCCGCTGAGAATAACTCGTCAGATCCACTACCTGTTGGATCCACTACTGATATTTTATAATGGTAAGTCTTGTTTTCAGTATCTAATCCTGTGTCTAAAAACCCAATACTGTCGGTAAGAGAACTTGTTAATGAACCAACCTCTGTTAAGTTACCTCCAGAGAACCCTTCAGCTCTATAAATTTTGTAATCCAATGGAAATTGAAGATTACCTAATTCAAATGGCTCTCTCCAAGAAACGATAATCTCACCATTATTTCTATCTGTTGTCTCAACTGATACATGTGTGATCACTGGTTCTTCTGCTGGAACAAATTCAAAACATAACTCATCGGAAATAATACTTTCGCCTCCTGGCACTGTTGGGAAGATCGCTAGAATCCTGTAACAGTACTTAGCTGCTGCTGCCAAATTACTATCTCTATAAGTCGTAGCATCAGGTGCTAATTCCTGAATTAAACTGTATCCAGCATTTTCTCTTATCCCTGTCTCACACTCATCAGGATTATAAGGGTTTGAATCCACTCTTCTCCATATCTGTATGATTTCCGCATTTTGACATAGGTAATTATCCCAACTAAGTCTAAGAGACTGCCCATCCTGTTCAACGGTATTCAATACTGGTTTTGGACCTACTACGGTTATATTCCAAGAGGCAAAGCTTACCAATTTAGGTCCCATTGGAGGGTTATCTGTTATTTTAAATACTACAGTATAGGGCTGGTCTCTAACGTCTAAACACTCTGTATCCCAGGTAAACTGTAACTGAGCCTGAGGTAAGGATGATTGGAATACTGCCGGATCGGGGGATACTATTGCTCCCTGATCTTCCAATATTTGAGAAAAAGCTTCGATTTTAACATCATGACCATCTGGATCAATACCGAAAATAGTCTCATTCAGTACATCTCCTGCTTCTACACATATATCTTCTGGAATAATCAATTCTGGCCTTTCATTATCACAGTCCTCCACGATGATCTGCATATCTCTGGTGACAAAACCGAGTAAAATCCATTCGCCATTTTTAAAGCGGTATTCTTTCACAATAAATGCAATATTGTATTCTCCTATGGTGCCTGGGGCATTCCACTCTATTTCTCCTGTTATAGGATCAATCTTAAAGTCGGGAGGACCATCACCTGTTTCATTGCCTTGATTGAAATTCGAATAAAACGATCTATCTGCAGGAGAAATGTAGTTAAACACTTCAGCTCCAATATCTTTTTTAGGAACAACTAATTCAAAGGCTATACTATCACCATCTGGGTCGTACGCGCCAGGATTATGGTAAAAAGCAACGTTGGTACAGGCGCGATCGATTGGGGGTATGAGCAAGACTGGAGTATTATTACAAACTAAAAATCCATCGATATTAATCTCGGTTTCTATGTAAAATCTGGTATTAACTGAATTGCCATTTTCTATATTTAACACTCCCGCATTCCTGTTTGCTTCTAAATAGCTTGTAAGATCTTTCCCTTCAGAGCATT
>CAYGNU010000214.1:0-7584 GCA_964351175.1 uncultured Roseivirgaceae bacterium
GGGAAAAGTTGGTCTTCAAAACCCAAAACTCCTATGTTTATCAGGCTTTTGGTGGGGATAAAGCGGATGAAGATATTTTGAGTCTCAACTTTTTGTATCTCAATCCTAAGCGAAAAATTTACCCTTTGGTACTAGGATTTGTGAGTACCAATTTTCGAAGAGCAATAGATTTGCGTTATTTATTTGGTGCTGGAGCAACTTTTCAAGTTGTAAATAAAGACGATCGTTGGCTTAAATTTTCACTTACCTGTGAATATGAAGAGACAGACTTTGGTAAGGTAATTTTTAACCGTCCTGAGTTTAACGGAAACCGATCTATCAACACATTTCGAAGTACTATTTGGGTAAATGGAAAATATAATTTGTTTGATAAAAAGCTCATTCTGACCCATGAGAGTTATTATCAGCCCTCCCTTAGTGATGGAGAAAACTATAGATGGCAAGCTGATTTAGGTCTTGAATTACCAGTTTGGAAGTTTTTAAATTTCAAAATAAACTACCGCCATACCTTTGAAAGTATTGTGATAGAAGACCAAAAACAAGAAGATAAATTTTTAACTTTTGGCTTTACCCTAAAAAGCTATTGACTATACCTCCAAGGGCAACCTTTTTAGTTGTTTCAATTTATAAATGGCAAGGTATTTCTCTTTGATAGCTAGCTAATGAGAGGATGTGAATATTTCTTAGAATTACCGTGTTCTGCGGGTCCATTACTCACACAAAACGTAAGAATTTCACCATAAGCTCAAAGTGCTAAACGTGTTGGTCAATCAGAATAGCATTGCCATCTGGGTCAAGCAGAGTAATACTTGCGGGTCCACTTTCAGAGTTTACTTCACTTTCTAATTTTAATTTATTCTTCTTTAATTGCTTCTGGATATCCCTTACATCATCAAATTTGTCGAGACTTTTAGCATTGGAGTCCCAACCGGGATTAAAGGTTAAAATATTGTTTTCAAACATTCCTTGAAACAACCCAATCAGGGTCTCTTCATTTTTCATAATGAGATAGTTTTTCTCGATATCACCAGCAAATACTTTAAATCCGAGATTCTCGTAAAATTGCTTTGAAGCATTAATGTCTTTTACACTAAGGCTTACTGAAAATGCTCCTAACTTCATATGGCTTTAATTTAGTTTATAATGGTATCACTTAATACAATGGTTTACACTTGACTATAGTCGATAATATTTGACATTTCTTGTTGTAATCACTTAACAGACATCAAGTGTCTATTCTATTAGTAAGATAATAAAATATTTTGAGGTCACTAAGGTTTAAACATGATGCAAACCAACTTTTACACTATACCTGCTTAACTGCATAGTGGGCTTTAGTCTTCATTGCCAATAAAATTTATTTGTAGAAAGATGTTTTTCTACTTCTTTGCGAGATAATAGGAATACCTCCAGAATTCCTGTGAGGTACCATTGGTGACTCTTCTAATTGAGTTGACAGACTTTAGATTTGGCCTTAATATATTTACGACTTTAGTTAGTCTAATTAATCTTGACAATAGTCTATCTAAACTCAACTGTTTTTTTAATTAGTTAATGGTGAAATACCTTTAATCTACCTTCTTTATTGCGAAGCTATGGTTTGAATTATCAATATAAATCAAGTAGTCCTTAAAAAATGCCATTCCAAGTCTTATTTGGCTAGATTGATTAATGTTGACAACTACATTTTTAAAGTTAATGTTACCAATAGTCAATAAAGGTACGGTTCCGATTAGTTCAGTTATGGTTTGATTTCCACCTACAGTGTATCTCTCTCTTTTATTTTCAACGAATACATATTTTTTTAATAACTCTTTGGCGAGCTCTGTATCTTGAGGAACATTAAAAATTGACGTTGACCCTAAGTCAATAATTGCCCTATATTCTTTGTTGTCAATTTCAACTATGGTATATGGTGTACTCGAAGACTTAACTAATGGTAAATTTGAATAACTTTCATCAATTAGATCCTTGTCTGATATTTCTATTGTTTTATTTGGGTAGTTTATGAGCCAATTTGCCTTGTCAATAATTGTTCTTCCTAGGGTGCCTCCGTAATTTGGGATCTTCTTTTTTAAATAAACTTCATTTCCATTGGTGGCAAAAGTATTAATGAAATCAACATTGCCAATTTTTAATGACTTTAATGTTTCGCTGCCATTTTCTTGTGTCCTATTTGATCCACCCCGAACTGTAATAATTTCGCCAAATATTGAATCTCTTTGTATAGTTGTAACTTGGGCTCCTGTATCAAAAATAAAATTCTTTAGATCACCATTAAGTTTACAAGGAATGATTATTAAAGACTTAGCGGTAGTGAAAGTAATAATTGAATGAAAATTTTCTGGATTAGCATTTCCCTGTGTAAACGGACTAACTGTAGAGCAGCTAAAGCAAATAATAAGGATTAAAAAATATCCTTGATTCTTCATAACGCCTTTTTTTTCCTATACACTTTAACCGGGCAATAGGTGTTATTAATTTTAAATGGCAAGGTAATAAATTTTTTTTGAGATCACTCAAGCACAAATCATGATGTAAACCTACATTTAGGTTATACGTGCTTTAAACATAGTGTATCTTAGGCTTCAGGCCATGTCAATTTATTTGGGAAAAGATGTTTCTCTTGTGCTTTGTGAGCTGATCGCAATGCCTCTCGAATTTACACCTGATGTGTCGCTAGGTGTTTCTATGATACTTAACTTTATCAAAAGTTAAGTATCAGGTCTTCTCGAATTTTTCTGCCCTAGGTTTATCGGTAAGAAGTAGTATTACTTACTCTAGGGGGTCGTCTGTCCTTTTTCCATTAGTTCTCTAAAAGCAGTTTCAGCAATATGCAAAGGTCTTAAAGAGCTTTTTTTCTTGGATACATGTGATTCCATACGAACCAATATATTGTTCAATGTTTTAATAGCCTTATAAATAAATGCTCCTTTGATGAACATAATGCATTCGGCCTGAGCCCCTTCGACCACATCACTAATTTCTGCCCGTGTTGGTATTCCTGATTTCGCAAGATTTTCTAGTACTTGAGTTGCCCAGATTACCGGAATATGAGCAGCTTCACATATCCAAAGAATTTCATTTTGTACTTCTGATATTCTCTCAAAACCAATTTCTACTGCTAAGTCACCTCTTGCAATCATTACCCCTATTTTATTTCTTTTCATTCCTTCAATTAAAATTTGGGGTAAATTTTCGAAAGCTTCTTTATTCTCAATTTTAAAAACTACTCCAATTTCAGGAGCCCTATTTTTATTTAATTCTTCGTACAAAAAGGTGACATCTTCGGTTGTTCGAACAAAGGAGTATCCCACTATATCAGCATTATTGCATACAAAAGGTAAGTTTTCAATATCCTTTTGCGTTAATGCCGGTAGGTTTAATTTAGTATTTGGCAGGTTTATACCTTTATGAGAACCCAATTTAGATTTGTGACATTCAGTTATCAAGAGTTCAGCATCTTCTTCGGATTTTGATATAACAACCGATTCTATCATTCCGTCATCAAACAAAACGACATCATTTATTTTAACATCATCAATAATTTCATGAAGTAAAACTCCTATTTCAGCTTTTTCGATTTGCTGCTTGTTTTTATCGTATTTAGATTTCTTCCCTAAGGTATTGCGCTTAGTAATTATGATTTGATCACCTTTCCTGACCTTAATTCCATTCTTTATTTTTCCTTTCTTTCCTTTTATCTCAATTGAAGAAGTCCTGATTTTCGGCCCAGACAAGTCCATGTAAATCTTCAGTTCCTGCTTAGTCTCATTTTTTATTTCGTTAATGAATTGGACCATCTTGGTCCATATTTCTAGATTACCATGGCTTAAATTTATCCTAGCTATTTCCATTCCATTTAAGACCATATTTTGGATGATTGACTTATCGTCTGCCGCTTCATCCGGTAGCGTCACCATTATTTCTGTTAAATGCTTTTTCTCATTTTTATTAAACAATTCATTGGAATGATCTTTCAATAATTTTTTGCTTTTAACATATCCAATTCTTTCAATTAAAGTCTTTTCATCAAAGGATAATCCTTGAATAAGTTTCAAATTCTGCTGAATATTAAACAGGTTGCTATACACATAACCCTCTGATGTTCTTATGGAAGATAAACCCAAATCAGATAAGCTATCGTGATATTTTCTTAAATCGTAACTTCTTAAAATTAAATAACGGCATAAGTTTTTTGCACTTAATTTATAAGCATCACTAACATTAGAAGTGATAAGCTCAATTTTTTCTTCGCTATCAGTAATGGCTGTGAGTATTGTTCCTAACGCTTCATCAAGTTCATGAATTTTCATTATTTCATCTTTTAATTACTCCAATTGACGGCAAGCAATAACTTATGTTCGTGTCCCAAAAATTTGATAAACAATAGACACAATGTCGTTCTTTCTTATAAGAAAGTTAAGCATATTTTTCTAGGACAGAGAGATGTATATCATTGCATAAATCATCTTTTAAGTTATGACATCAGCACCTTTTATTTGATGGTAAAGATTTCTCCAATTTGTAACAAAATAACTCACAGACTGTAATGACTGCTTCAACCTGTCAGCTAACTTGTTTACTCAACCTTTTGTGCCTCAAAGCCTTGTACACTTAGTCCCACAATTTCATTCTGATCAAATAAAAACTTGAAATAGGTTCCATCATTTTTATCAAAAAAGGTGCTATCACTTTCTGCAAGCATTAAAATAGGGTCATCTATAAATTCCGCTGCTATTTCTAAGCCATTTTCTTTGATACTAATCTCTGCGTCTCCAAGTTTTGGGAAGGTGTATTTGCCAACATATTTTGTTCGCTGTAATTCTGATAGTACCATAACCGTTCTAGGACTAGGCTCTATGCCGGGCAATTTGTATTCTTTAGCAATGCTTAACATAATTTCTTTTATGATGCTACCATTGTCAGAATTAACCATTATGACAACTGCAACAGGTTGTTCCTTCCATGCGGTTAGATTAGCTCTAAAGCCTTCATCGGCACCTCCATGACCAAAAGTATGCTCACTTGAAGCAGGTCCAAGACCATGATTTTCCATGCCAGGGGTCAACATTTCATTTACAGTTTCTACGGTTAGCAGACCGTTGGTTTTTGTTTGCAGCGTTTGCTGAATATCCTTGGCCCATAATATAAGCTGCGAGGGTGTTGTCCAAAGTCCTGCTGCAGCCATCTCGGGGTAAATGGGCCATTTACCCTCTACTTCACCACCATTGGCTCTGTAGCCAGTGGCAGCGATTTCATGATGTTTTGAAGGTAGGGGATTTTCAAAGGTACTTTCGGTCATACCTAGCGGATCTAAAACATTAGCTTGCATAAGTTCAGAAAAGGATTTTTTTTCAATATCTGTAATCATCAGCTGCATGATAGTGTAACCGCCACCAGAATACATCCAACTTTCGCCAGGCTTTTTATAAACGCGCACTGAGTCGGTATTGCCTTTACCATCCAATACTTCAACGACAGTTGGTATGGTATCGCCTTTATCATAACCAGGAAATCCCCAAACTGTAAGTCCAGCTGTATGATTCAATATTCTTCTGGTAGTCACTTTTTCATTGGTGGTAAATTCATTATCCGGCACTTGCCAACTGGTTAGGTATTTATTTACGTTAGAATCTAGGCTTATTGTGCCCATTTCAGCCAATTGGTGTGCCCGAAGGGCAGCAACTGGCTTACTTATAGAACCTGCCAAAAACATAGTTTCCGTAGTAACCTTTCTGTTCTCAGAGCTATCAGCCATGCCATATCCTCTTGCCCATTCAATTTCGCCATTGTTAATAACGGCTATACTTACTCCCGGAATACCTAGTTCTCTCATCCTCGATTCCAAATTAAAATTGTATACGCTATCTCCTGATATCTGTAAGTTTGGCTGAAGCCCATTTTCTATTCGAGTGATTTTCTTTTCTAATAGTTCCTGTTCAGTTTCTTTCGAAGATGTGCAACAGGTGAGAATCAAAAGAAATGTAGCAAAGAGAAAAGAGGTGCGGATTTTCAAAATGAGTGCGTTCATACTGTTCTTGGTTCTTAAGGGATGATTATACCGTCAAGTTTTTAATTAGATAAAAATGCTCTAATGTCATTTGAAAGCTTCAAATAATCAGGCTCATGAACATACATCATATGTCCCCCTTCGTAATACGTCATTTTTATTTTTTCATACTCTATCCCATTACGAGAAAAAGTGTATTCAGCATCGAAAAAAGGGCATATTAAATCATAATATCCACTAGCAACCATAACTTTCATGCCAGTATTCCTTCTCATGGTCTCGCTCAATTTTCGGGTAACGTTAACTTCAGTTGGCTCCCATCCACTGCCTTCAGGTACGGGCTCCCAATTCCATTTACCATATATTTTATCATTTGAAGTAAGGTACGGCCTATCCATTTTTACATTCAGATAGGATGCCATATAGTAATTTAGGGAAGCGGTATATGCAGATTCTATTTGGTAACTTGAAGCATCTCCAAGATGTGGGCCGTCAGAAAGTTGATCCACTTCATTACCCATAAAACGACCATCTAAACGACCGATGGCTAGTCCTTGATCTGCCAGTAGCTCCTTTTGAAATCTCGGCACTAAAATTCTAAGATTTGATTTTAAAATATAATCCTGATTAAGGCCAGTGAAATAACTCAGCTTTTCAGCGGCTTCATTTTTTTCAGTTGCACTAAGTAACGATCCTTTGTAAAGGACAGGGGCGTATGAATTATAGGTGTAACTCCTGCATTCTTCAACAAAAGACTCTAGTGTTTTACCTTGACCTGCTTTTTTATGATACCACGCTGTAGCTGCCATACTAGGCAGATAGGTGAGATAAGATGTTATATTATCATGGATTGAAGTTGAACCTGCATAGTCCAAGGCTTGAGAAATAAGGATTAAACCATTTATTGACATATTTTGGCCATCACCTTCTAAAGCATTAGCTACTCCTACTGCCCGTGTAGTTCCAAAACTTTCACCAACAATATATTTTGGTGAAAACCAACGATTATTTTCTGTTATCCACTGTCTTATAAACTTGGCTATGGAATTAGCATCCTCAGTTAACCCCCAATAATCTTCAACTTTGCCTGTACCAACTACTTGACTGAAGCCAGTACCTACGGGGTCAATGAATACGATATCTGTCATATCAAATATTCCCTTACTATTATCTACCAAATTATATGGAGCCGCACCATCATCCTCTTTTGCCTCAGAGTTTACTTTTACCAACTTGGGGCCTAACATGCCCATATGGAGCCAAACTGAGGCAGAACCTGGACCACCATTAAAAACAAAAGTAACTGGCCGTTTTGTTTGATCTGTTATACCTTCTTGTAGATAAGCAACTGACCAAATTGAAGCCACTGGCTCATTAGATTCATTTCTTAAATACGTTTCTGAAGCTATTGCGTTATACTTTATTGCCTTGCCTCCATTTGTTATTTGATGATTTGTAATAAATGATTTCGGCTCAGGTATTGGCTTAACTGGCTCTTTCTGTTCTTGAGCTGGTAGTAATCCTGAGCATAACAGGATTAAAGAAAGGAATTTTATTTTTATCATTGAATT
>CAYGNU010000215.1:0-7577 GCA_964351175.1 uncultured Roseivirgaceae bacterium
ATATTAGAGGAAGAAGTTTATCTAATATTATCTTTATAGTTGATGAAGCCCAAAACTTAACACCACATGAGGTGAAAACAATTATAACAAGAGCCGGAGAGAATACTAAGATCATTTTTACAGGAGATATTTACCAAATTGATACCCCTTATCTTGATTCTCAAAGTAACGGATTATCTTATTTAATTGACAGAGTCAAAGATCACGAACTATATGCTCACATTACCTTAGAAAAAGGAGAAAGGTCGGAATTGGCTAATTTAGCCAACGAGCTTCTTTAAAATATTCATGTTCACCAAATTGCCCAAAAGCACCCTCAAATGAGGGTGCTTTTATTTTGACAGATCCAGAATTTCTATCTTTCTAAATTCTGTAGGATGAGACTCTGCTTGAATTGAAATTGTGCCTGAGGTTAATCTACCATCTGGATTCGGACTTTGGTAATCAGGGCTTTCTTCAGAGCTGATCTTGGCATTATAATATGTTAATACAGTGTCACCATTGATGAGGTGGTGTATGATACTATCACCATAAACTATAACTTCAGCAGTCACCCAGTCATCTTCATACATCATTGGCCCATCGCCCGTATAGCAGTGATCAGTAATATATTCACCATTAATTTGAACGGTTGTACCTGGAGTGCACAAATTTCCGTTTGGAGCATTTTCTTCTGTATTAGTCCCCTTCAATTGCATTTCTAAAGAAATGGGAAAATACTGATCTAGTGTCATTGATTCAGGAGTCTGGCCATGTAGCATCAAACCATTATTTTTATAACCCCATGATGGTGACCCATTGATTTGCTCCCCTGTAAATTTATATTCAGCTCTTAATCTATAATGTGAAAATGCCTTTTCATAAAATAAGTGCCCGAATTCATTATTGAAAGAGTCGTACTCATCATACTTCACTTTTAAAATACCATCCTCCACACTGAAAGTATTCTTATAATTTACGCCTACTGGGTAGCCAGCAATTTTCGGTGTCCATCCTGCTAGATTTTCACCATTAAAAAGCTGTATCCAGTTTTCTTCCTTCTCTGTTTTACAACTCAGTAAGCCAGCAATCAATAGTATAAATATGAAACATCTCATCAAATTGTGGCTATGCATTTTAGCTCAATGGCTATTGGTGTTGGAAGCGCATTTATTTCTACCGTGGTTCTACAAGGCTGATTGCCCTTAAAATACTCAGCATATATAGCATTATACTTCTTAAAATCATCCTTCATATTGGTCAGAAAAACTGTCACATCCACCAACTTATCCCAACTACTACCAGAAGCTTCGAGCACCAATCTTACATTTTCAAAAACAGAATGGCATTGAGCTTCAATATCATAATCAACAATATTTCCTGCCTCATCCAGCGTCACACCTGGTATTTCTTTAGTCCCTCTTTTTCTTGGCCCTACTCCGGATAAAAATAAGAGCTCTCCTACCTTTCGGGCATGAGGGTATAGTCCTACCGGCTCGGGTGCTTTATCTGAGTTTTTAATGCTATCATTCATTAATCAATTGTTTTAGTAATTCAATATCTTCAATGTAAATCTGATTCAGTACTTCAATATATGGACGTTTATGAAATGAGCCCGCCTCAAATTGAGACTGTGCCTGCTCAACAAGTTCACCCGCTGCTGACTTATGTCCCATAGCAAGCAAAGCTGCTGACTTATGATAATATCCATCTGCTAAACTGCCGTCATACTTTATTACTTTGTCAAAATATTCAATCGCCTTTTCGTTATTACCCTCTGCTTTGAAGGTAAGTGCTTTATATAAAAAAGCCTTTGGATCTACCCATGATTCATCCTGTGAATCTGTTACTTCAGTGATATATTTGTTAAAGAATTTGTGCGCGTTTTCAAAATCATTGAGTCCGTAATATGCAATACCCCTCATGTAATCAACACTTTGTCCTTGAGGGTAGTCTGTAAAGTCAACTGTAAGTGTATCCGTAGCATTAAAATCCGCAATGGCCTTTTCGAAATCGCGGTAGAAATAAAGGTATATATAACCTCTCCAGCCTTGCCATGTAACTGCATCATGTTCTACAGCCTTATCATAGTAATAGTAGAACTTATTATAATAGCCTCGCTTAAGGTATGGAACCCCTAGTTCTCTCCAAATAGCAGCATTTGTCGAATCAAATTTCTGAGCCTCATAAAGCACAACTTCTGCAGGTGGTGTCCCTTGATAGTATGTTCGAAGCATGCCTTGCAATAGCTTATCCGCATAATCCACACTATCAATTGCTGACATATCTTTTTTGTACCAATCAACTCCAGATTGACATCCTGAAATTATAATAATCAGACTAAGGAAGTATATCAGTAATCTCGCCATCCTTTATTTTAAAAGTAATATACATGTAAGCATCTTGTTTCTTCCCACTTAAATTGACTGGATGCCAAGGACCCCAATTATCTAGAATTGAAAATAAGTGGTCATGCAATATCTTGTCAAATTGTTTAGGTTGATAATTAAAATCTACACCATCACTAACAAACCAACCAGTCTCTCCTCGACAGTTCACGAGATATCTAAAGGTTAAATAACCGTTTTCATCTTTTATTAAAGATTTATCTAATTTCGATCTGATTTCATTTTCTAGCCCGTTCTTGTTCTTATAATATCGTGCAGATTCAGGATTATAATAATCTCTAATAGTATCCATTGACCCACATGGACTAAATTCATCGCTATCCAATCGTCTTTCTAAATCGATATAACCAACACGTTTAATTCCATGATCTTTTCGTTTCTCAAACTCTTTCAAAGACATCTGCTCTATCAACTCAGATCTTACTGTTACATTTTTACGTTCCACATGCTGTGTAAATAACCCTATATTCTCAGCATAAGTGTCCTGTGATTTAATTGTATCATAGAATTCACCGTTTTTCCAATCAGTCCTTATTTCTGAATCGAATACCTTTCCTTGCCTGTTATCAGCCAAAAGCTTGTTCTCAACTTGAATCTGAACACGTTCAATTTTAAATTCCCCCTCTGAATAATTTATTATTTTGTTCAATGAAGCTTTTGGAGCCTCCCAATTAACCTGAACATTAGAAATTATTTGAGTACTTAAAGTATCAAAATTGAAATATAACTGTTCCTTTTCAAGAAACTGTTTTGAAGAATCAAAGCGGTAAATACTTCTTTTTTCAAAATTAAAACCACCACCATATTCAACTACTTCCAAGATATTTGGGGCTACCAATTGATATTGATGATAAGATATACGAATTAATGGCGCTTGATCATTATTAAAAGTGTAGTGCTCGTAGTATTTATTGACTACTCCATCTAGCAGTAATTCTTGATTGGGGAAATATTTTTGAGCTATTCCCCAATCCGTTTTTTTTTCATTACATGAAGCGAGAATTAAAAGGAAAGAAATTACAAATATCCTCATTGCCATTGAATCACGAATTCATTATGTCTTCAATCTCATCGGCCTCGATAGGAATGTTTCTCATTAGATCAAATGTTCCATCTTTCGTAATTACTACATCATTCTCAAGTCTAATTCCCAAGCTTTCTTCTGGAATATAAATTCCTGGTTCTACTGTAAATACCATCCCCTCTTTCATTGGTTTGTAGATGTTTGGAACATCATGAACATCTAGGCCTAAATGATGTGAAGTGCCATGCATAAAATATTTCTTATAAGCTGGACTGCTCGGATTTTGATTTTTTACATCAGTTGAATCTATCAGACCCAAACCAATCAACTCCTTTTCCATTAATTTACCTACTTCCTTATGATACTCTGGAATAACATTACCAGGCCTTAGCATCTTGGTGGCCTCATCCTTTACTCTTAAAACAGCATTATAAACAGCTTTTTGCCTATCGGTAAATCTGCCACTAACTGGCAAACAACGTGTCATATCAGCATTATAATTGCCATATTCAGCTCCTACATCCATGAGTAATATATCGCCATCTTTACACTCCTGATTATTATCTATATAATGTAGCACACATGCGCTAGCTCCAGAAGCAACAATAGGAGTATAAGCAAAGCCCCTAGATCGATTTCTAACAAATTCATGAAGGTATTCTGCCTCTATTTCATATTCGGTAACACCCGGCTTTACAAAGGCAGCTACTCTTCTAAAGCCTTTTTCAGTAATATCGCATGCAATCTGTAGCGCTTCTATCTCTATTTCTGACTTTACCGCTCTAATCTCATGCATGATAGGTGCTGACCTTTCATACTTATGTAATGGATATTTATCTCTGCACCAGTCTATAAACCTTCGGTCTCTTGTTTGTACATCTACAACAGCTCTAATATGTTCGTTTGTATTTAAATACACGTATTCTGCTTCGGCCATTAATGTATTAAAAACACTCTCGAATTGAGATAGCCACATAATGTTTTGAACTCCAGAAGTTGACTTAGCCTCCTCTTTGGTGTATTTATGACCTTCCCAAATAGCTATATTTTCATTAGTCTCTTTTAGGAATAAAATCTCAGCATACGCCTTGTCATAAAAATCAGGAAACATCACCAATATACTTTCCTCCTGATCAATACCTGACAAGCTTAAAATATCATTGTTTTGTCTGAAGACCATGGTGCCGTCAGCATTTGTCGGCATAATATCATTTGAATTGAACACTGCCAAGGCATTCGACTTCATTTGGCCGGCAAATTGTCTTCTATTTTGAATATATAATTCTGAATTAAGAGGTGTGTATTTCATGAATTCTTATTTATAATCTAATTACTATACTAAATGCATTAAATCAACTAATTTACGGTAATGTCGAAGTGGCTAATCTTATTACTTTTCTTTTTATTCTCCCTAGGTACCCAAGGGCAACAAAAGTACTGGATATATCTAAAAGACAAAATGTCCATTTTAGATAAGGAAAAGTGTTTAGACAAAGCTTCGATTGACTCTATTTTTCAAGTTTACCTAGCAAATGAAAACGTCAAACCCATCGTCTCGTCTCAATGGTTACATGCAACTTCAGTCGTGCTCGACAAAAATCAATTAGAATACCTATGCCATCAACCTTTTGTCAAGCAAGTAAAGCCTATAGACAGGCATATTAAAATACTATCTAATGAAGAGTTAGATGTTTATCAAGTTGCAAGAGTTTTAGATCAAATTAAAGCAGATACATTAATTAAACTGGGATTAAATGGTAACGGTATCAAGGTAGGAATAATTGATGCAGGATTTTTAGGCGCTAGTGAAGATAAATACCTAGAAAAAATCATTAATAACGGTCAAATTAAAGGTTATAAAAATTATATAGAAAAAGAAATTATAGACCCTTATACAGGAAATGAAAAGAATAACGATAATCATGGCACAAGAGTATTTCGTGCTTTAGCAGGATTTGATGAAAATAGTTTTTTAGGACTTGCCAATAAAGCAGAGTTCTATTTGGCTAGAACAGACCAATCTGATAAGGAATACCATGGAGAAGAGGATTATTGGATTGCAGCAATGGAATGGATGCATGATCAAGGAGTTCGGTTAATAAATTCATCTTTAGGATACAGCACTGGATTTGACAATCCTACAGACGATTATAAACCTTCTGAAGTTGATGGTAAGACTAGCGCCCTAACCCAATTTATTGACATGGCAATT
This sequence comes from uncultured Roseivirgaceae bacterium, assembly GCA_964351175.1. GTDB lineage: Bacteria > Bacteroidota > Bacteroidia > Cytophagales > Cyclobacteriaceae > Fulvivirga. Next base: position 5,624 of record CAYGNU010000215.1, read on the forward strand.
GAGCAAAAAGGAATGTCCATAATCATCTCAGCGGGCAATGATGGCAATGACGGCTTTAAGATTATTTCTATTCCTGCAGACGCAAAAGGCGTTATAGCCGTTGGTTCTTCAGGCCATAGATACTGGAACAAACTCGGTTACAGTTCCATAGGGCCAGAACATCTTGATCAAGTAAAACCCGAGATTTCATGTTTTGCAGCAGGAGGCACCTCATTTGCTGCACCTGTAATCACTGGTTTAGTGGCTTCTATGATGCAAAAAAAACCAGATTTAACTAATGCTCAGATTCGAGATGCTTTAATGAAGTCAAGCCATCTATATCCTTATCCAAATAACTATTTAGGGTACGGAGTGCCTAATGTCAAAAAAGTCCTGCAAATAATAAGTGGCGCTGAATTCGAGGTGAAAAGTAATCCAATCATAGAAGCAAGTGGCAGTTACCAAATAATGTTACCTAAAAGCAACAATATAATGGCATTTCATAAGAAGAATGAGACCATCGTTATTGAACAAGAAAAACTCAGATGGGCTGACGATATGGTGATTATTAACAGAATTAATGGTGCTGTATTTACAACTGTGGCTACTGAAGATGAAGTATGGGAGATCAGGTGGAAGGATTAAAACCTATTATCGAATTGAAATTCCTCAACTGACTTTATCTTAATTTTCTTAAAATCTACGTGATATGGGTTAATAAGATAGTTACTTTCTTCAGGAATTATAGCTGAAGGTACTTGTATAACTGCTGTATTACCTGACCTACACCAACCATCTCCTATGAATTTTGTATTCAATTGTCCCTTCATTGAAGTCCAATTTTTAGGTAATTCATCTTTTTGAAAAGTTTCAATCTTAATATCATCAGGTATTTCAATTACCAATGTTCTGAAAGAAGTATCTAGTCCCTCCCCTCTTCTATGCACTAAATTCTCTAAGCACGCCAACGCTCTGGAAGATGCTGAATATATTATAAAAGTACCTGCAGAATTCCATCTGGCCGGGCGGCCTGAAGCATATAATTGGTCTGAAAATTTTGAAAGTGTGATCCTGTATACAATCATGCAGTATCACCATATTGAATACGGTCTAACTCATCTGTAATTAGATCAATGCCATCAGAGGTTTTAACTAAATCTAAAGGCACATGCCCACCAATACCATAAGCTGGCTTTGATAACCAGGAAATGAAAGCATCTCCATTGCCGAATATAGAAACCCCCTTTTGATACAAAGCGATTAGTTTTAGCATAATCTCGCTTCTAATAGGACTAAATTTTATATTTTGAGTACGGTATTTATTGATGGTTTTGTGCGTAAGCTCAACAACCTCTGCCATATAATCTGTATTTCCAAACAGTTTTACGACATCATCAAATATCTCAGCGGAAACACCCTTTTGTGCAGAAAATACAATTGTAGCTGGGTCTGATATTTTTGATTTATACCTGCTATAAATGGCTTGTGATTCATTAGCTTCCATACCTTTAAGGTAAGGAATTTTTTTCCTATTTTTAAGAAATTTTTCCTAATTAAGCTCAGAAAGCTCAAGCCATCTGAGTTCTTTGGCATCAATTTCCTCCTCCACTTCTTTGATTTCAAGTCCCCATTGAGTCAATTTTTCATGATCATTTTCACCTGAAACAAGGAGTTGATTAAGCTTATCCTTTTTAGAGTTCAATTTTTCAATATCTTTCTCTAATTGTTCAAACTCACGCTTTTCTGAATAGCTCAATTTCCTAACTTCTTTAACCTCTTTTACAACATTCTTTTGTTTATCCTGCTTGGCCTTTATTTCAGCCTCTTCTACACTACCGGACTTCACTTTACTTCTATAAGTAGTATAGTTTCCAGGAAAATCTACAATTGCTTTATCCTTCTCAAATACAAAAAGGTGATTTACCAACCTGTCCATGAAAAACCTATCGTGACTTACTATGATCAAACACCCTTG